>JBKJZQ010000021.1:0-20577 GCA_046715095.1 Actinomycetota bacterium
CGGCAGGTGGCCTCGTAGCCCTGGGGGGTTACCTGAACGTTCAGTTTGCGGGCGCATTCGGGGCAAAAGCGCGGGATGTCCAGGGGGCGCAGGCAGGCGCCGTCGCACTCCGACAACGGCCTCCCGCACCCGGAGCAGTACATCTAGATCACCTTGGAGAGGGCCCCGATGGGCATCTTGAGGTCGGCGAGCATCTTGATGTCCTGGAGCGGCTTGCGACCGAGCGTCGTCAGGTAGTTCCCGACGATGAGGGCGTTGATGCCCGCGGTCATGCCCATCGCCTGGAGTTCCCCGAGGGTTACCTCGCGGCCCCCCGCGTACCGCAGGATGACCTCCGGGAGCGCGAGGCGGAACAGGGCGATCCAACGGATCGCGTCGAGGGGCTCCATCAGCGAGCGGTCGCCGAGGGGGGTTCCCGGCCGGGGGTTCAGGAAGTTGAGCGGCACTTCGGTCGGGTCGACTTCGCGGAGCTGGCCCAGGAGCTCGATGCGTTGGTCGGTCGATTCGCCCATGCCGAGAAGCGCACCGCAGCACAGCTCCATGCCCGTCTCGCGCACCATGTTGCAGGTCTCGAAGCGTTCGTCCCAGGTATGGGTCGAGACGATCTCCGGGAAGAACGACCGGCTGGTTTCGAGATTGTGGTTGTAGCGGTGGACGCCTCCGGCCGCAAGCCGCTCGGCCTGGTCGCGCGTGAGGATGCCGAGGCTCGCCGCGACGTTTAGCCCGGTCTCCTCCTGTATCACCTTCGTCGCCTCGATGACGTTGTCGATCGTTCTCTCGTCCGGCCCTCGCAGTGCCATGACGATGCAGAACTCCGAGGCTCCGAGCTCTTTCGTCTCCCGCGCTGCGGCTAGGACCTGATCCATGTCGAGGTAGCCGGTCGGCCGCACCGGAGTCTCGAACTTCGAGGACTGCGAGCAGAAGTGGCAGTCCTCGGGACATCCGCCGGTCTTCGCAGACAGGATCCCCTCGACCTCGACCTCGGGCCCGCAACGATCGAGCCGCACCTCGTGCGCCAGCGCGGCCAGCGACGGTACGTCCTCGACCGGAAGCGACGCGAGACCCCGGAGTTCCTCGAGGCTCAGGTCCCGACCGTCACCGAGGATCGTCCTCCGCGCCTCATCGAGCAAGGTACTGGTTCTCATCTCGCTGACGCCTTTCTGTTCTGCGTCCCGCCGAGGCGGCCCGCTCTCGCTGTCTTCCTGGGTTCTCTTTAATGGGACGAGCTCGATTTCGTATGGAGGCGACTGACTTTGGTTGCTAGTTGTCTGATGTCGGTGATCGGATCCAATCCTTCGGCTTCGCGGAGCCACCGGACGTTCCGTTCGTGGAGGTCGTTGCCCGGCTCGAATCGGTTCAAGAAGACGATCGTCTCCCATCTCTCCAGGGCCGCGAGCGACAGAACGACTCCGTTGATAGAGCCGAGCCCGGCTTCGGCCACCAGCACGACCAGCCTCGCGTCGAGCGCTTCGGCGAGATCGACCGTGTCGGCGTCGTCGGTGAGGGGGGAGCGCGGCCCGCCTACTCCCTCGACGAGAGCGAGCCCGAGTTCGGGCACCGCCATCTCCGCGACGAGATCTGCGAGGGCGAGGGGCGGCAGGCCGAGGGCCTCCGCAGCCATCGGGGGAGCCATCGGAAGCTCGTACCACCGGTGTAGGGGACAGACCTCATGAGGTTCGATGCCGAGGGCGCCGGCGAGGACATCGGCGTCGGTGGGCCCTCCGGCGATATCGAAGGACTGCACTGGCTTGCGGAGGGTGACCGGAACGCCGCTTTCGGACAGCCTTCGGGCGAGGTGCGCGGTGACCCACGTCTTGCCCACCTCGGTGGCCGTTCCCGTTACGACGACGACCTCAGCCATTCGTTTTTTGCGTCTCGCCGAGGCGACCCGCACTCGCTGTTCTCTTGGATGTCTCTAAGGGACGCGCCCGATCGGCTTCGGAGAGGACGTTGCCGAGGGCCTCGACCAGCGCGCCAACCTGCTCGGGTGAATGTGCGGCGGAGAGGGTTACGCGCAGCCGAGACGAGCCGCGGGGGACCGATGGGGGCCGGATCGCAGGGACAAGGAAACCTCGTTCGAAAAGCTCGGCGGAGGCCGTGACCGCCGCGTCCTCAGGGCCCATCACGATCGGCACGATCGGCGACGGATGTCCTCGTCTCACGAGGTCGATGTTGTTCCGGAGGCGATCGATCAGCGCACCACCCTCGTCCGAGCGGAGGATCCTGAGCGCAGCGAGCGCGGCTCCCGTGTCGGCGGGCGATGCGGCGGTCGTGAAGATGAAGGGACGGGCCGTGTTCACCAACAGGTCGATGATCGGCTGGTTGTCCGTGTACGTGGACATCTGCGTGAAACCGTGCCACACCCGTGCTTCATCGCGTGCGATCCAGTCGGTCATGGCGCCCGACCCTAGTCCGGCCCGCCAAAGGGTACAAGCGACATGCGTGCTAAGTGCCAGCCCAAGGTAGTGGATGCGGTGGGCCTAACGGGTAGCGTTGGGCGATGGGCACAGCGATGGCACCTCGGAACCCACGCGCGAGCTGGTTCGGCGCGACCCCGGTCCCAGCGATCTATCTCGTCATCGGGTTCCTCATCGGGGTGGTGGGGGCCTGGATCATCGGTATCTTCACGTTCGGACCGGCCGAGGATTTCGTCCTCAAGTACTTCGACCGACCGATCCTCGACTTCGTCCGGGAACGACGCGTCGATTTATTGACCGATGTGATGAAGTTCTTCACGTTCCTCGGCAGCAGTCTTTTCTTCATCATCGCCGGCGTGGTTCTTGCGGCCTGGAGTTACTGGAAGTCCCGTGATGCGTTGTGGCCGGTGTTCATAGCGATCACGGTTATCGCGGCACTCTTCCTCGACAACATCGTGAAGGAGCTGGTTACCCGCCCCCGTCCCAGCGGCCGGCTGGTCGAGGCGACGGGCTATTCGTTCCCGAGCGGCCACTCGCTCAATGCCGCGGTCATGGCCGGGATGTTCGGCTCCTTCCTCACCAACCGGCGCGGCCGGATGGAGACTCTGTGGGTCTGGTGGGGCCTCGGGCTCGTGGCGTTCCTGATCGCCTTCTCGCGCGTCTATCTCTCGGTCCACTGGCCGCTCGACATCATCGGCGGCCTCGTGCTCGGCGCCTTCTGGGTTTCCGTATCGCTGGCAGCCTTCCGCCCGCGCTGAGGTCGCCGCCCAACCCGCTATCCTCGCTCGAAGGTTCCGAGATCTGACGAGCGAAACAATGTCAGATTGAGGATCCTGAGACCTGGCGGCGTGGCCGAGTGGTTTAGGCAAGGGCCTGCAAAGCCCTGTACAGCGGTTCGATTCCGCTCGCCGCCTCCAAGTCAATAGCGTACGCCTTAGCCGTATCGCAGGGATCCCGGCGTGGTGAGCAACTCACCCGTCTCGAGCCACGTCTTCAGGCCGGAGAGGATCATCGGCCAGCCGCCGTAGAGTTCGCCGTTCGCGCCCTCGCGAAGCTGGTCGTGGGTGACGGTCAGGCGGCAAGAGTCGCCGATCGGTTCGATCTCCCAGGTGATCCTCGAGGTTCCCTCGCTCTTCACCTCGTCGCTCCAGAGCATGGTCGCGCTCTGGACGAGCCGGCGCGGCGGGTCGACCTCGAGGTTCTCCCCCTCGCCGAGGAGTCCGTTCGCGTCTGGGTGGCTCATCTCGTAGCGCGAGCCGGGCGTCCAGTCCGAGGTGACCCTGGAGCCGAAGTTGTACTTACTCCTGATCTCGGGATCGGTGATCGCGGCCCAGAGGCGCTCGGGAGTGGTGCGGATGTAGATCTCGAAGACCTTCTCCATGGGATTCTCCAATCTGTGCTTGAGGTCGCTGAGTGCAGCGGACCAGGGCTCGGCGTACTTGCTCACCCACCGGTCGTGGACGAGGCGGATAGGGACCGGGTTCAGGAAGTGGAGCTTCTCGCGACCTCGCCGCTTGGTGACTACCAGGCCTGCCTCCTCGAGCTGCTTCAGGTGCTTCATCACGCCGAAGCGCGTCATCCCGAATCGCCCCTCGAGCGCACTCAACGTCTGCCCGTCCTCGCGGAAGAGCTCGTCGAGCAGGCTCCGCCGCGTCGGATCGGCGAGGGCTCTGAACACCGTGTCCATGCCTCGACAATAGGTGACCGTTCGGTCACATGTCAAGCGTCGGCTTGCAGCACAGCGTCGGCGCGTCAACCGATAGGATGCGTCGCCGAGGGGCGTTAGCTCAGTTGGTAGAGCGCATGCTCGACAAGCATGAGGTCAGTGGTTCGACCCCACTACGCCCCACCCCTGAGGATCTCCGCCGCTGTGAGAGTTCGGTAGGTCTGTCCCACTCTGACTCCGGCACCCGTGTCCCACCCGCTCCATAGCTCTCAACGCCGCATCGATCTTGACTGCGACCTGTCGGCATCGGCGATGGCCCGCGCCGCGGTCAATCCGGCCAGTCCGGCCCCACCACGGTGACGTCGCTCCTGGTACATGGGGGCAACCATCTACCGCGTGGGCTCCGTTGTGAAGGGCGGGGCGGGGTCAACTAACCTCTCGGTGGGATGAGCGAGTCGGGGACAGAACTCCATGGTTAGGCCGATCGGGTACTTAGGTAGGCCGCCCAAGACCGCGGAAACGATAGTGATCGGCGGCGGGGTGGTTGGGGCCGCGACCGCGTTCCATGCGGCACGTTCTGGCTTTGATGTGACGCTCCTCGAGAAGCGCCCCGCCCTGTGCACGCTGACGACCCCTGCATCGACGGGCGCGTTCCGACTGCAATTCGACAACCTCGAGGAACTGACGCTGGTGAGGGAGTCGGTGGAGCTGTTCCTCAACTTCGAGGATGTCACGGAGCAGTCCGACTACTCATTGAACGTGAAGCAGCAGGGCTATCTCTGGGTCACGACCGACGAGGCCCGGGCGCAGAGGGCCCGTGAGCTTGTCGACCTTCAACACTCCTGGGGCCAGGACGACATCGAGATAGTTGAAGACGATGAGATCCGGCGGCGCTGGCCGTACGTGACCGGCGAGGCGGTTCTGGCGCGCTTCCGCGCGGACGATGGGTTCCTCGATCCGAAAGCACTCACGATGGGTCTGACCGCGTCTTCGGGAGCGGGGGTCGTCACCTCGTGCGAGGTCACCGGCTTCGACATCCGGGGGGGACGTCTCCGCGGCGTCAAGACCACCGGAGGCGACATCTCGTGTGAACGGGCCGTGATCGCGGCGGGCCCTTTCTCCGGGATCGTCGCGAAGCTCGCCGGTATCGATCTGCCGGTCGTGACCGTTCCGCGTCAGAAGCTCGTGATGCCGGATGTGGCCGTGGTCCCGAGCGGTGCACCGATGACCATCGATGACGACACCGGGGCACACTGGAGGCCTGCCCTAAGAGGCGCGTATCTCCTGCTCACCGACCCACGGACCCAACCGACGGACCCGGCAGAAGACGTTCCGGGTGATCACAATCAGATCTTCCAGCTGCTCGACCCTGCGTCTCCCTACTCCGTGGCCCGGATCGCCCCGTTCTGGCGAGACGTGTGGGAGAGGAACGCGGTCAACTGGATGCTTCAGACCGGTCAGTACACGGTCACTCCCGATCACCGGCCGCTGCTCGGCCCGACTGCGATCGAAGGACTGTTCGTCAACACGGGATACAGCGGTCACGGGATCATGGGGAGCGCGGCCGGAAGCAGACACCTATGCGACGTGATGCGTGGGGCCGTGTCTGACGCGGATAACGCGTTCGCGTTGAGCCGCGCGTTCTCCGAGCGGTCGCTCGACGTGCTCTGAGGCGTCCGAGTTTCGGCGGGCGGAGCGATGTTGGGACGAGGATGCCGAGGTTACAAGGAAGCGCCGCCGCGTCCTTCACCCTCCGCGAAACGCGCGGCACCCCCGGCCGTCTCGCCCGAGGCGATCGTCTGCAGGCCCCTCGCGAACTCGTTCGCGGTTGCGGACGCAACATCCATGTCCCACTGCTCGTAGGACGACAGCCGGTCGTTGCACATACAGGTCTGAGGGAACGCGGCGATCGTTCGAGCGAGCTCGATGGCCGCGTCGAGCGCGCCACCCGGTTCGGTCAGACGATTGACCAGTCCCACCTGGACGGCTTCGTCCCCCGAGACACCGCGCCCTGTGAGGATCAGGTCGAGTGCCCTGCTGTGGCCGATGAGCCGTGGAAGGCGGACGGTCCCAAGATCGATCAACGGCACCCCGAACCTCCTACAGTAGATGCCGAAGACCGCGTCCCGGGCGGCGACCCTCAGGTCGCACCAGATCGCGAGCTCGAATCCGCCGGCGACCGCGTGCCCTTCGACCGCGGCGATCACCGGCTTGGAGAGGAGCATGCGGGTGGGCCCCATCGGACCGTCGCCGTCTTCGGAGATGGAGGCGCGGACCCCGGCGACCGCCTTGAGGTCTGCGCCCGCGCAGAAGGTTCCTCCTGCTCCGGTGAGGATCGCCACCTTGAGATCGGGGTCGGCATCGAAGTCCCGGAAGGCCGAGGCGAGGGCTTCGGCGGCATCCCGGTCCACGGCGTTCCGCACCTCGGGCCGGTCGATCGAAATGACCGCGATCTCATCCAGCTTCTCGTAGCTCACCTTTTCGTTGTGAACCAGGGACACGCCGGCCTCCTGAGGATGAGGATGTGTGCCCCCAAGCGTAACGGCGGATATGTTCTTCCTGATGGTTTCCGCCTCCGGCCGCCGGGTCCGCCTGACAGTCGCGCTCCTGTTTCTGTCTGCTCTCGTTGTGGGAACCGCATTCGGAGACGACGACACCTTCCCTTTCGGGCCTTTTCGGATGTATTCAACGCGCAACTCGCTCGACGGGTTCGTCAACTCTCCTGAGTTCGTCGGGATCACGACGAACGGCGAGAAGGTGCCGGTGCCGTTCCAGATCCTCGGACTGAGGCGGGCAGAGGTCGATGGTCAGATATCGAGGATGGTCGAAGATCCGGGCCTTCTCGGCCTCCTCGTCGAAGCGAAGGAGGAACTCGATCCCGGCGCGCTGGATCTCGTCGAGCTCCGGCTGTACCTGCGTGTGACCGACCTCGAAGACGGGTATCCGGCGGGGGAGACGGTCGAGTTGCTGGCGACCTGGAAGAGGGATACGTGAGCGCCCGCGAACGCATGGGACCGGTTCGAGCGATCGAGCGCTGGTGGTTCGGCGGTGTACCCAAGGGACGCGTGGCCGCGCTGCGGACGATCCTGTACCTGTTCGTCTTCGTCGACGTCCTCCTGACGACCCCATGGGTGGCCCACCACGGAGGCGTCCCGGGCGAGCTCTACCAACCGCTCTTGATCGGCCGGCTACTCCCGCTCCCCATTCCGGGCCCGGTCAACGTGCTCGTGGTTGAGGTGCTCCTCCTCGTGGGCGCAGCGGTCGGTGCCACCGGTCGTTTCCACCGGGTCGCAGGTTGGGTCGTGTTCCTCATGTACCTCGAGTGGATGATCATCGCCTTCTCCTACGGCAAGGTCGATCACGACCGCGTCGGATTCCTGGTCGCGCTGGCGGTCCTCCCGACCGCGGGTGAGGCGCGATGGGGTGACGAGGAGGCGAGCGAGGCGGCGGGCTTCGCGGTCCACAGCATCCAACTTGCCGCCGTCCTGACCTACTTCCTTGCGGCGTTCGCCAAGTTCCGTTTCGGAGGGATCGGGTGGGTGAACGGTGCGACGCTCGTGCGGGCGGTGATCTCCCGGGGAACCGCGCTGGCCGATCCCCTCCTCGACCATCCGTGGATCCTCCACGTAACCCAGTACCTGGTCGTGGGCTTCGAATTGCTTTCCCCCCTCCTGTTGATAGGGGGCAGGATCGGGATGACGATGCTCGCCGCTGCGCTCGTGTTCCACGTCATCACTTTCTCGACGATCTCGATCATCTTCCTTCCGCACATCATGTGTCTTCTCGCGTTCCTCCCTCTCGAGCGCTTGTCGTCCGGCTACCGCACCGCCGAGGTGGGTTCGGCCGCGGCTTAGCAGGGACTTCGTGGGATGGTAGCGGGGTGGGAAGAGCGGACCGAAGCGCCGACGTGTGGGCGCGCACCTACCCGGGTGCCTTCCGCCTCGCGTTCCTTCTCGTTGGGGATATGGACGCGGCCGGGCGCGTTGCGGAGCGCACCTTCGTGCGCATGCACGTTCGTTATAGGGATGTGAGGGGGCCCGGGAGCCTCGAGTTCTGGACCATCCGAAACGTGGTCAGGCTGTGCCGCATGAGGACCAGAACCAGGGTGCTGCGCCGGTTGCATCCTTCACGGGCTGCCCGGGGGGCCGCTCCATCCACCTCTCTCGAACGACTCCGTTTCCGCCGGCGAGCGGCCTACGTTCTTTCGGTCTACCGAGGGATGGAGCTCGGCGAAGTGGCCGACGCCCTCGACTGCTCTCCCGGCGGGGTCTCGGCGCTCCTGTCGGCCGCAGATCAGGCGATGGCGCGCTCAGGACTCGCCCCGCCAGGGAGATCAGAGCTAGCGTCTCTGGTTGCGGAGCTGCCGGAGCCCCACCTCGAAAGAACGACGCTCAGGAGAGCCGCACGTGCCCGGATCACCTTCTCGCTCGCGATGGTTGCTCTCAGCGCGATGTTGATCGCCGCCGGCTACTACGCGCTCCAGACGGTGAACTCGGAACCTCCGGTCGAGCACGCCCGGGCGATCCAGGTCCCCGGACTACGGGGCGCATCGGACGCCCGGAGTGATCTGGCGCGCTTCGGAGCCCCGGAGTGGTGCCCGGATCTCGACGGGACCAGGCCGATAGAGGGCGAGTCCCATGGGCTCGCGGCCGACAGCGCGATCAGGTTCGATATCGCCTTGGCGAAGGGGAGTTACCAGAAGACGATCCGGGCGCTCCTCCACCCGTCTCCGGGCGCCCCTGCCCGGACTCGGGACTGGCCTCATCACCGCGATGCGACCGGCCTGGGGGTGATCCAGATATCCGCAGGATGGACCGATCCGGATCTTGTCCGGGCCTGCGGGCGTGACGCCGCCGAACGAACGCTGAAGGTCGCCATCTGGCAGCAAGGAGCGAACGACGGCGCCGGTGAGGTGATCGCCTTCTACACGGTTCTCTCCGCCAGAGGTTGGGAGGTGTGGGCCTCGAACGGACCCTGATAGCGCTCCTGGCGCTACGAGCCGGCTGATCCTGGGGCCGTTACTTCTCGCGGCGGGCCACAAGCGTCGCACGGGCGAAGCGAGAAACCTGATCGGAAACAGAACCGAGGAGCGCGCGGCGGATCGGTCCAAGCCCCCGTGACCCCACGACGACGAGGTCGAAGTGGCCGCTCTCGGCGACCCCGAGGATCTCGCGGGTCGGGCTCCCCGTGACGACCTCGGAATCGACCGTAAAACCGGCCTCGCCCAGGACGCTTACCGCGGCGGCCGCGTAGCCTTCAGCCCGCTGCAACAGCGCTTTCTCGATCTCCAGATTGCGTTCTGGCGGAGGGGAGGGGGCGACACCGGGCAGCGGCAGGAATGGAGGCGGTAGCGTTTCGGCCACCGAGATGACGTGGATCGAAGTCCGTTCCGGATCCGCCAACCGGGTGATTGTCTCGGCTCCCAGACGACCACCCTCGGAACCGTCCACGGCCACCAGGATCCGTCCGTGTTCGTCACCGGGGTTCGCTTCGTGGGTGATCAGCACAGAGGCGGGGGAGTTATGGAGGACGAACGTGCTCGCGCTGCCGAGCAGGAGATTGTTCAGCCAGTTGCGACTTCCGGCCCCCACCGTGGCTAGATCCGCACCCTCCTTCTCGATCATCGTAACGATCTGAGCTCCGGGGCTTCCCTCGGCGAACAGGGCCTCAGCGCGGAAGCCGGCGGTGTCGAATCGGGCCACCGCAGAGTTCACGATCTCCCTCGCGTGGGCCCTCCGTTGCTCGAGGGAATCGGCGACGAACGTCGGACTCTCCGGCACCACGATCTCGAAGGTCGATACGCCGAGGATCTTCAGATCGAGGGCGGACCGGTTCCCGATCTTCTCCAGGAGGAGACCGGCGTCGTGGGCGGGTTTCGACCCATCGGTCGCGAACAGGACGTTCATCGATCCTCCCTTGTCTGCTGTTGACTCAAGGGTGGTCTTGACGGTCGCTGTTAGGAAGGGCCGGATGGCCTGGAATAGTAGTGCTGTGCGCACTGCTCTTGGGATCAGTCGAAAACGAAGGAGTAAGAGATGACGCAGATACCCGAAGACTTCAACGACCTGATGGACGAGAAAGGTTTCGCCCACCTGGCGACGATCGGCCCGAAGGGCGAGCCGCATACGTCCCCGGTCTGGTACGACTTCGATGGCGAGAACGTGCTCGTTTCCCACACGAAGGAGAGGCAGAAGTTCGCCAACGTCCAGCGCGACCCTCGTGTGGCCCTGTCGATCGCCGACCCGGACAACCCGTACCGGTTCATCGAGATCCGCGGCGCGGTCGAGATCATCGACGACCCGGATAAGACGCTCATCCATCAGCTCTCCCGGAAATACCAGGACAAGGACCACACGGGCGACGGCCCCAGCGATAACCGGGTGATCTTGAAGATCCGCCCGGAGCGCGTGGTCACCTACGGTTGAGTAGCCTTCGCTCTATGAGCGGACCTCATCACTACGCGGTAACCGTCATCGGCAACGACCGTCCGGGCATCGTCGCGGGCGTGACACGGGCGTTGTTCGAGACCGGATGCAATCTCGAGGACGCCACCTCCACGATCCTGCGGGGGCATTTCTCGATGATGCTCGTCGTTTCCTCGGACGGCCCGCTAGGAACGCTCGAGGCGAGTTTGGCCGGAGCTGCCGACGAGCTCGGTGTGATGATCACGGTCAAGCCCGTCGAGGAGGCCGTGCTCGACTTCGATCCCCCCACGCACATGGTGTCGGTGTACGGCGCCGATCATCCCGGGATCGTCTTCCGGATATCGGACGCGCTAGCGAGCGCCGGCGCGAACGTGACCGACCTCACCTCCCGGATCATCGGTTCCCCCGAGGAACCCGTCTACGCCTTGATGATGGAGGTGACGGCCTCCGACGGAAAAGGTCTCGAAGACCTGCTCACCGGGATCGCATCCGAGATCGGGGTGGATGTCAGCGTCCATCCGATCGAGGCAGACCTCCTCTAGAAGGTGGCGATACGTCCGGTACTCAGGATCCCCGAGAGGGTTCTCAAGCGCACCGCCGTAGCGATGGGAGACGCCCTCGACGATGAGCTCGTCGCGGATCTGATCGACACGATGCGGGCGTCCCCCGGCTGCGTCGGTTTGGCAGCGCCCCAGATCGGGGTCTCTCGGCAGGCCTTCGCCCTCGACGTGACCGGACACCCCAAGACGAAGAGGTGTCACGGCCTGGTTGTGGTGTTCGATCCCGTGGTGGTCGAGTCCTCGGGCAGGGAGGTGGGGCGTGAGGGCTGCATGAGCGTCCCCGACCTCACCGCGAACGTGGCCCGGGCGAAGCGTGTCGTGGTACACGGTCGCACGCCCGAGGGCGAGGACCTCGCGATCGAAACCGACGGTTTAGAGGCGCGCGCCCTCCAGCACGAGATCGACCACCTGGGCGGCCTGCTGATCCTCGATCGCGTGTCGTCGCTCGCCACCGACGTCTTCCGGAGGAAGGTGTACCAGGAGCCGCGCGGCTAGGTCATTTGCATTTATGCGGGAAACTGCATATCTTTGCACCTATGGGGCATTCAGCGAGCGTACTAGGTGCATCAGGATACAGCGGTGGCGAGCTCCTGCGACTGCTCGCGTCTCATCCGGCGCTCGAGGTCGCCTGCGTGGCGGCCGACCGGTCCCGGGGACGGAGCCTTATCGAGGCCCACCCGCATCTCGTGTCCTCCTGTTTGGCGATTGGTCGAGACGAATCGCTGTCGATCTTCGCCCCTCCCTCAGATGCCATCCTCGCGGATGTCGACGTGCTGTTCTCATGCCTGCCCTCCGGCGCCCTGAAGGAACTCGGTGACCCTGCGGCTGCTGTTGTGGTGGATCTCTCCGACGACCACCGCGCCGATCCCGACTGGGTCTACGGGCTGACCGAACACGCCCGGGCCGAGCTTCCCGAGGCCACGAGGATCGCCAACCCCGGCTGTTATCCGACCGCGTCGCTCCTGTGCCTGATCCCGTTCGCCACCGCGGGTCTGATCGACGGCCCCGTCGTGATCGATGCGATCTCCGGCACCTCGGGGGCCGGCCGTGCCGCCGGCGACGAGTATTCGCTGGCGTCGCTGACCGGATCGATCAAGGCATACGGCGCCACCACCCATCGCCACGTTCCCGAGATCGAGAGGGGCCTCGAGCACTTCGGGGGGATGAAGGCGACCGTGTCGTTCACCCCTCACCTCGCCCCGATGGCGAGAGGGCTTCTCGTCACCGCCCGGGCCAAGCTGCTCCACGAGCTCGATGATGCGGCCGCGCTGGCGGTGCTTGAGAGCGCGTACACAGGCGAAGGGTTCATCGAGGTGACCGACCGGTGGCCCGAGACGAAGGCCCTCTCGGGGTCCAACCGAGCGTCCGTGTCGGCCCGGGTCGATGCCCGCGCCGGTTTCCTCGTGTGCTCGTGCGCGATCGACAATCTCGGGAAGGGCGCCGCCGGACAGGCTTTGCAGAACGCCAACCTCGCGCTCGGCCTCAATGAGTCGCTCGGGCTATCGGCGGTGGGGATGTGGCCGTGAAGTGGCCCGAAGGGATCACCTCCGCGTCGCTCTCGTGCGGGATCAAGAGGAGCGGAAGACCGGATCTGGGCGTGCTCGTCTCTGAGACATCACTCGAGTGGGCGGGCGTCTTCACCCAGAACGCCGCGGCCGCCGCCCCGGTGAAGTGGTCCCGGTCTCTCCTCGGCTCACCGGTCCGCGCGCTGGTCGTCAACAGCGGCAACGCCAATGCCTGCACAGGACCCGACGGAGAGGCAGCGGTCCGGGCGACGGCGGCCGCTGCGGCGGACGTCCTCGGCCTGGCCGCGGAGGAGGTGCTGGTGTCGTCTACCGGACCGATCGGGGTGATGCTTCCGGTCGACAAGATCGTGGGAGCACTTGCCGGCGCGCCGCGCGCGATGTCATCCGACGTCGCGCCGTTCTTCGATGCGATCCGGACGACCGACTCGCGCGTCAAGCTCGCATCGGCCGGCTCGCTCGTAGGCGTCGCCAAGGGTGCGGCGATGATCGCTCCGAACATGGCCACGATGCTAGCGTTCGTGGCGACCGACGCCCCGATCGAGGGAGCGGTACTCCAGGGCCTGCTCGCGGGGGCCGTGAACCGGACGTTCAACCGCATCTGCATCGACGCGTGCGAGTCGACCAACGACTCGGTCTATCTGTTCTCGACCGGTCGGGGAGCTCCGGTCGCCCTCGATGAGTTCTCTGCCGACCTCGAGCAGATCTGCGCGGCGCTTGCAGAGCAGATAGTCAGAGACGCCGAAGGCGGGACGCGTCTCGTTTCGATCGACGTGACCGGAGCGGACGACGAAGAAGAGGCTGCGGCGCTCGGTCGTGCGGTAGCCGCGTCGGATCTGTGGCGCGCTGCCATGCACGGCTCGGATCCGAACTGGGGCCGCGTGCTGTCGGCCATGGGCACCGTCGATCGCTCGATGTCGCTCGACGACGTTTCGGTCTCGATCGGGGACACGTTGGTCTTCTCGGCCGGTGCGCCCACGGGAGATCTCGCGACCGCTGCGACCGAGATGGAGGGCGACTTCTCGTTGTCGTGCGTCGTCGGCCGCGGCCCGGGCGTCGCGACCGTCCTCGCCTGCGATCTCTCACCCGACTACGTCAAGCTCAATGCCTTCGGAACGACCTGATGGACGCGCAGACACTGTCGAAGACGCACATCCTGGCGGAGGCTCTGCCCTGGATCCGCCGCCACCACGGCGCCACGGTGGTGGTCAAGATCGGCGGCGAGGCCCTCGAGGACCCGAAGCAAGCCGCTTCCGTCGCCGGCGACCTGGCCCTCCTTGCTCTCGTTGGGATGAGGTTGGTCGTCGTCCACGGTGGTGGCCCCCAGGTCTCGAGGGCGATGGATCACGCAGGCATCGACCCAGTGTTCGTCGGAGGCCTGCGCGTGACCACCGCAGAGTCGATCGACATCGTGAAGAGCGTGCTCATCGGACAGATCAACTTCGAGCTCGTGGGGCTTCTCAGGTCTGCCGGGCTCGCTCCCGTCGGCCTGAGCGGCGCCGATGGTGGCCTCCTGACGGCTGAGGTCACCGCCGGTCCGGGCGGCGAGGACATCGGGATGGTCGGCCGGGTAACGGGTGTCAACGCCGCGCTCCTCGACTCGCTGCTCGAGAACGGATACACGCCGGTCGTTGCCTCGATCGCGCCCGATGCGGATGGAGGACCGTTGAACGTCAACGCAGATGCCGCCGCGGGCTCGATCGCCGGGGCGATGGGCGCGTCGAAGCTCGTGTACCTGACGAACATCGAGGGTCTCTACGCGGATCTCGGCGAAGCCGGATCGCTGATCTCCGGCCTCCAGGCCGAGGAGTTGCGTGCCCTCCTGCCCGAGCTGTCGGCAGGGATGCGACCAAAGGCTGCGTCGATCCTCCACGCGCTCGACCACGGTGCCGGCAAGGCGCACATCATCGACGGCCGCGTGGAGCACGCGTTGTTGCTCGAGGTCTTCACCGACGAGGGCGTCGGAACGCAGGTCGTGGGGGCGGCGGAGTGACCCAGCTCGACGACGTCACGATGCCGACCTACAAGAGATGGCCGGTCGAGTTCGTCTCGGGAGAGGGCGTGTGGCTGCGTGACTCCTCGGGCGATCGGTACCTCGATCTGATGGCGGGGATCGCGGTCGCGAGCGTGGGGCACTGCCACCCGAAGGTGACCGCGGCGATCTCCCATCAGGCGGCGTCGCTGGTCCACGTGTCGAACCTTTATCTGACGCGGCCCCAAGCGGAGCTCGCCGCGAGACTGTCGAACATGACCGGCGGCATGAAGGCGTTCTTCGGGAACTCCGGTGCCGAGGCGGTGGAGTGCGCGATCAAGCTCGCCCGCCGGTGGGGGGATGCGAAGCGGACGATCGTCGCCACGGAGAAGGGTTTCCACGGACGCACGCTCGGAGCGCTGGCGGCCACCGGTCAACCCGACAAACGGGCACCGTTCGAGCCCTTGCCGCTTGGCTTCGTGCACGTCCCCTTCGACGACCCAGGTGCCCTCGAAGGGGTGCTTGATGGAACGGTCGCCGCGGTGATCATCGAGGCGATCCAGGGCGAGGCCGGGGTGATCGTTCCCACCCCCGGCTACCTGAAGGACGTTCGAGCCCTATGCGACGACGCCGGCGCCGTGTTGGTCATAGACGAGATCCAGACCGGTCTGGCGCGGACGGGTCGTCACTTCGCCTACGAATACGAGAACGTACGGCCGGACGTCGTCTGTCTCGGCAAGGCGCTCGCCGGGGGATTGCCGATGGGGGTATGCCTCGCCCGTCCCGAGGTGGCGGACTCGTTCAAGCTCGGCGATCACGGCTCGACGTTCGGAGGCGGCCCCGTACCGGCAGCGGCTGCCCTGGCGGTTTTGGACGTGATCGAAGAGGAAGGCCTGTGCGATCGCGCTGCGAGCGGGGGCGAGCGTCTGATGAAGGGATTGTCCGCGGTCGCCCCCGAGGGATCGGTGGTGCGCGGCAAGGGCCTGATGATCGGCCTCGAGCTACCGGACGGCGGAGCCCGTGCGGTAGCGGAGGCGTGTCTCGAACGCAAGGTGCTGGTGAACGACATCGGTGACCGGGTGATCAGGTTCGTTCCGCCGTTGGTGATCTCGGAGGACGAGATCGATCAGGGATTGAGTGTCCTCGAGGAGGTTTTCGATGCGATCTGACCGGAAGCGCGACCTGCTGCGGATCCTTCACTCGGGCAAGGCGTCGAGCCAGAAGGACATCGTGGATGGTCTGCGCGCGGCTGGTCATGAGGTGACCCAGGCGACCGTGTCGCGCGACCTGCGCGAGGTCGGCGCAACGAAGATCCGTTCCGGCGAAGACCTCGTCTACATGCTTCCCGACGAGCTCGGCCGCACCCACGGGAGCGATCTGATGATCCGCAATCTCGAACGGACGCTGGAGGAGTTTTCGCTCGATGTTCGCACCGCGCATTCGCTCGTCATCGTGCTAACCGCTCCCGGCCACGGATCTGCGGTCGCGCGGGCGATCGACCTTGCAGGGTTGGACGAGGTCGTCGGCACGGTTGCCGGCGACGACACGATCTTCGCTGCAACATCTTCGCCCGATCAGGCCGTGACTCTCGCGGCCAAATGGTCGGGCAACGAAAGAGAAGAGGAGAGCTAGATGTCGAACAAGAAGAAGGTCGTGCTCGCGTACTCCGGGGGCCTCGATACCTCGGTGGCGATCCCGTGGTTGGGCGAGCGCGGTTACGAGGTGATCGCAGCCGCGGTCGACGTCGGACAACCGGGCGATCTCGAGGGGGCGGTCGAACGAGCCACGACCCTCGGCGCGGCCGGCTCGATGCTGATCGACGCCCGCACGGAGTTCGTCGACGGCTTCCTCATGCCGGCCCTCAAGATGAACGCGCTGTATCAGGGGCGCTATCCGCTCGTGTCGGCTCTGTCCCGTCCGCTCATCTCCAAGGTTCTGATCGATGTCGCCAAGGAGACCGGCGCGACCGCGGTCGCGCACGGCTGTACCGGCAAGGGGAACGACCAGGTCCGCTTCGAGGTCGCGTTCTCTGCGCTCGCGCCGGACATCGAAGTACTTGCGCCGGTCAGAGATTGGGGGATGAGCCGCGAGCAGACGATCTCGTACGCCGAGGAGCACGGCCTCCCGGTTACAAGCACGAGGTCGTCGCCGTACTCGATCGACGAGAACGTATGGGGCAGGAGCATCGAGTGCGGCGTCCTCGAGGACCCATGGGCCAGGCCTCCGGAAGACATCTACGAGTCGACCTCAGGGGATGCCCAGGGCCCGGGCGAGATGACCGTCGGGTTCGAGTCCGGGGTTCCGGTGTCGATCGACGGTGAATCGGTCACGCCTCTGAACGCGATCGAAGCCGCCGGGAAGATCGCCGGCAGCTACGGCTTCGGGCGCATCGACATGGTCGAGGACCGGCTCGTCGGGATCAAGAGCCGAGAGATCTATGAAGCCCCGGCCGCCCTGTCGCTCATCACTGCGCACCGCGATCTCGAGGGGTTGACCCTCGAACGCTCCGTCGCACGTGAGAAGCGCCACCTCGAGCTCAAGTGGGCCGAGGTCGTCTACGAGGGATTGTGGTTCTCGCCGCTGCGCGCGGCGCTCGATGCGTTTGCCGAGTCGACCCAGGTACCGGTCTCGGGCGAGGTCAAGCTCTCGTTCTTCTCCGGCGGATGCGCGCCGATCGGGCGGAGGTCCGAGAAGTCGCTCTACGACCGCGGCCTCGCTACCTACGACGACGACGATGTCTTCGACCACGCGGATGCGGCCGGCTTCGTGAGGCTGTGGGGTCTTCCGACCCGCAACTGGTCGAAGGTGAACGGCCCGGGCGACTGAGCCGTGGCAGATAACGAGATGTTGTGGGGCGGACGCTTCGGGGCCGGTCCGGACCCGGAGATGTTCGCCCTGACCTCGTCGATCGATGTCGACATCGTTCTGCTCGGGGCCGATGTGGCTGCGACCAAGGCGCACGCGCGCGTGCTCGAAGCGGCGGGGTTGCTCGACGCGGACGAGGTCAAGGCGGTTGACGCCGCGCTTGACGATCTTCTGGCAACGTGGCGCAGGGGCGAGCTCGTTCCGGGTGATGGTGATGAGGACGTCCATTCGCTCGTTGAGCGCAGCCTGACCGAGTCGCTCGGAGAGACCGGCCGCAAGATCCACGCGGGACGCAGCCGCAACGATCTCGTCGCGACCGATGTGCGTCTCTACTGCAAGGACGCCGCGGGCGAACTGGCGGGGGTGGTTGCCGAGCTCATCGAGGCGCTCGCGGTGCAGTCGGAGACCCACACCGGAACCGTGATGCCCGGCTTCACCCACGTGCAGCCGGCCCAGCCCGTCTCGGCCGGCTTCCATCTCCTCGCGCACGGTTTCGCCTTGGTACGAGATCTAGGCCGCATCGAGTCGGCCGGGCAGGCCGCCGACGTCAGCCCGTTGGGGGCCGGTGCCATCGCGGGGACGACGCTTCCGCTCGATGCGATCGTCGCGGCCGAGCATCTCGGGTTCGGAGCGGTCTTCGACAACGCGATGGACGCGGTCTCGGATCGGGACTTTGCCTGCGACCTCCTGTACGCGACCGCCCTTCTGGGCGTTCATCTGTCGCGCCTCGCCGAAGAGGTCGTCCTGTGGGCCTCCCCGGCGTTCGGTTTCGCCCGCCTCCCCGACGAGTGGTCGACCGGTTCGAGCATGATGCCGCAGAAGAGGAATCCGGATATGGCCGAGCTCATCCGGGGTCGCTCCGGGCCCGCCATCGGAGACCTGATGGCGATGTTGACGCTCCTCAAGGGGCTCCCGCTGGCCTACGACCGGGACATGCAGGAGGACAAGGAGCTGCTGTTCCGGTCGGTGGACAGGGCCCTCGGGTGTGTGCGGGGCATGACCGCGATGGTCTCGGGGATGGTGTTCAACGAGGACCGCCTTGCCGGGATGGCCGAGGAGGGGGCGATGTGGGCAACGGACCTCGCCGAGATCCTCGTCGCCCGTGGGGTGTCGTTCCGCGATGCCCACGAGACCGTCGGACGTCTGGTCGCGTCGCTCGAGCGTTCCGGTGCCTCCCTCGACGAACGCGCGCTACTCGGGGCTCACGAAGCGTTCCAAGCAGGCGATATCGACGCCGCGCGGCCGTCCCGGGGGATGCGGGCGAGGCTCTCTCACGGGGGAACCGCGCCGGAGCGGGTGCAGGAACAGCTCGCTGCGCTTCGAGCGAAGGCGGAGGTCCGCTGATGCGCCTCCGCCGCGAATCGCCGGTTTACTCCCGCCCCCTTTCTCGAAGAAGCCGCTAACCGCCGGGGCGGGCCTCAGCGCGGGGAGCGGTCCACGAAGACGATCGCGGCGACGAGCGTCAGCACAAAGGCAAGGGCCCACCACGCGACGAGGTAACTGCCGCTCAGGTCGAGCACGAGCCCGAACGCAGGTGGGGCCGCGACGATGCCCAGCTGGTTGGCCGTCATTGCAAAGGCGAGTGTCAGACCCACCGATTGTGCCGGCGCGAGTTCGGCCACGTGCACCACCCAGGGCCCGTACCACCCGAACGCAAAGAACCCGACGGCAGCGGCCAGCAAGAACACGAGGAGCAGTGGTACTCCCGCCGACAGGACGGCCAACAAGAAAACGCCGAGCAACGACGCCGCCGCGGCCGTTCCGACGGCGATCATGCGCCGCCCCGGCCCGAGCCGGTCGCTCCATGCCGCCAGCAGGACGCGTCCCGCCACTCCACTCGCCAGCACCGTCGCCAGAACCAGGCCGGCAAGCCCGGCGCTTAGACCGACATCCCGCCGCAGGAACGGGATGAGATACGCGACGAGGCAGAACTGTGTGCTCACCATTGCGAGGCCCGCCAGCAACGCCGGACGCATGACCGGGGAGCGCGCCAGCTCGCGCAGAGCGGCGCCGAATCGATAATCGCCCTCCGAACCCTCCTTGGCGGCGGGCTCTCGATAGACGAGCCCAAAGGTTGCCGCGCCCACGACGCCGACGACCGCGCCCACGACGAGTGCAACGCGCCAGTCCCACGCCACGGCGACCGCAGGCAAGGTCGCGGCTGCCAGAGCTCCGCCCAGCGGCAGGCCTGTCTGACGAATGCCCATTGCAAGCCCCCGCCGCCCACCGAGGAACCACCCGGCTACTGCTTTGGCACCTCCCGGCTGGGACGTCGCGTATCCCGCGCCTGCCACGAACAAGGCCAGCAGCAACCACATATAGCCGGGAGCGAAGGCCGCGGTGCCGACCCCGATCGCGATCCACGCGCCTCCGAGTGTCACGACGCGTCGTTCGCCATAGACGTCGAGCAGCCGGCCCACTGGGACCAGCGCGAACAGCGGGGCGAGGCCAACCGCGGTCACGATGAGCCCCGTTTGTGTCCCGCTGAGATCCAGGGCCTCCTGCACGAAGCCGGCGATTGCGGCGATCCCGATGAACACGTAGCCGCTGGCCGCCTGGGACGCCGTCGCAACTGCCAGGATCGCCCAGGGCGAGCGTTGCTGTTTCGCAATTCCGGAGTTAACCGGTGCCATCTCCGCCTTAAGTCTTCAGTTGCGCTGCTTACCGCAGTCGACCAGAACCGAAAACAAACAATTAGGCGATTAAGTATACTACCCGGGCAAACAGGGAACCGGGTAGTCAGAGAAACACGATCAGGGGACAAGGGGGAACCACCTTGAAACGTTTACTAGCGCTACTGTCGTGCGTCCTTCTGCTGGCGACCGCCTGCAGAGGTGTCGGTGGCGACGAGGGTGAGGAATCCGGAGTCAAGGGTGACACCCTCACGTTCGGCGCCGCGCTTTCACTGACCGGCCAGCTCTCACGCGAGGGGATCCTCACCAGAGAGGGCTACGATTTCTGCAAGAAGGTCATCAACGAAAAGGGCGGCGTCGAGGTCGGCGACAAGTCCTATGAGCTCGACATCACCTATCAGGACGACAAGTCCACTCCCGATGTAGCGGCGCAGCTCGTCGAACAGATGAACGACGACGGCACGAAGTTCATCCTGGGCCCCTACGGATCGTCTTCGACCGAGGCCGCGTCCGCGG
>JBKJZQ010000022.1:0-9732 GCA_046715095.1 Actinomycetota bacterium
GCGTAGCGGTCGAACGCGTCCTCGTCGAACGGACCGACGACCGTCACCCGGAAGGCGTTCGACCCGAGCACGGTCTGCGCGACGCGCTCGAGGTCCTCTAGCTGGATGGAGTTGAACCGCTCGATCATCTCGTCGATCGAGCGGATCTTGCCGGTGGTCAGCTGCTGCTTACCGAGACGGTTCATCCTGCTACCGGGGTCCTCGGCAGACAGCACGATCGAGCCGCGCACGTGTCCCTTGGCGCGTTCCAGTTCCGCAGGCGTCACGCCGTCGGCAAGGATGGAGTCCATCTCGGCCCGGACGATGTCGATGACGGTCTCTGCGTTCTGGGGGGTCGTCCCCGCGTAGACACCGAAGGTGCCGGCGTCGGCGAACAGCGAACGGTACGAGAACACCGAGTAGGCCAACCCGCGCTTCTCGCGCACCTCCTGGAAGAGACGAGAGGACATCCCGCCTCCGAGGATCGTGTCGAGCACGGCGAGGGCGTGGCGGTCGTCATGGTTCCGCGGGAGTCCCTCGGTCCCGAGCACGATGTGTGCCTGTTCGGTCGGTCGACGATGAACGGTGACACCGGGCTTCGGCGCGGGAGGGTTCCCGCTCCTCAGATTGCGACGTCCTTCTCTCGAAGAGAACAGGGCCTCGACCCGAGCGACGAGGTCGTCATGGTCGACGTGTCCGGCCGCAGCGACGACCAGGTTCGGAGGCGAGTACCGGTCCTGCCAGTAGTCGGCGACCTGATCGCGTGTGACCGCGCCGATCGACGAGTTGTAGCCGAGGACCGGACGGCCGAGCGGATGCCCGTCCCACATGCTCCGATAGAAGAGATCGTGGACCAGCTCGTCGGGAGCATCCTCGTGCATCGCGATCTCCTCGAGGATGACCTTGCGCTCGGACTCGAACTCCTCGGGGGCGATCATCGAGTTCGTAACCATGTCCGACAGGATCTCCATCGCCATCGGTAGGTCGTCGTCGAGGACGCGGGAGTAGTAGCAGGTGTACTCCTTGCCGGTGAACGCATTGATGTCGCCCCCGACCGCATCGAAGGCATCGGCGATGTCCTTGGCCGAGCGGGTCCCGGTGCCCTTGAAGAGCAGGTGCTCGAGGAAATGCGACGTCCCCGCCAGCTCTTCGGGCTCGTCACGGGCGCCGACATCGAACCACAGGCCCACCGTTACCGAGCGAACCTCGCTCATCCGCTCGGTAACTATGGTTACACCTGAGTCGAGCGTCGTTCGCTCAAATTCGCTCATGCTTTCCCCATCGCAGCGGGCGTGCGGCTCACGGGGGTGAGCTGTGACTCGCTCATGCTTTCCCCATCGCAGGGGGCGTGCGGCTCACGGGGGTGAGCTGTGACTCGCTCACTCGCCGTCCACCCGGGGAGCACGCTCGCGACGCGGGCCGCGGTCTCCGCCGCCACCGCCGCCCCGGCCCCCGCGGTCACGGTCGCGTCCTCCGCGTCCGCCCCGATCACCGCCGCGATCACCGCGGTCGCCGCCGGAACGCTTGCCGCCGGAGACGGCCTGCTCGCGGGCCTCTTCGATCGTCTTGCCGCCCTCTACCTGGCGCTCGAGCCACGCGACCGGGGTCAGGTTGATGCGGCCCTGGGAGTCGACCTCGGAGACCTCGACCTCGAGGCTGTCGCCGACCTTCACCGCGTCCTCGACCCGGTCGATCCGACCCTCGCCGAGCTTGGAGATATGCACGAGCCCGTCACGATTCGGCGCGATGTTCACGAACGCTCCGAAGGTTGTGGTGTTGACCACGGAGCCCTGGATGCGCTCACCGACCTCCGGGAGGTGAGGGTTCACGGTCTCTTCGATCATCCGGGCGGCCTCCTCGGCCCCTTCCTGATCGGCGGAGCCGATGAAGATGGTTCCGTCGTCCCGGATGTCGATCTCGGCTCCGGTCATCTGCTGAACCATCTGGATGTTCTTGCCCTTAGGACCGATGACCTCGCCGATCTTGTCGGTCGGGACCTGGATCGACATGACGCGCGGAGCGTTGTCGGCCAGATGATCACGCGGTGCGCTGAGGGACTTGTTCATCTGTTCGATGATGTGCAAACGCGCGACCTTGGCCGCCCGCAGAGCCTCGGTCAGGACCTCGGCAGGAACGCCCGAGATCTTGGTGTCGAGCTGCAGCGCGGTGACCATGTCCTCGGTTCCTGCGACCTTGAAGTCCATGTCGCCGAGCGCATCCTCGTCGCCGAGGATGTCCGTCAGTGGGAGGAACTTGCCGTCATCCGCGATCAAACCCATCGCAACTCCACCGATGTGCTTGCCACCGCGGAGCGGGACGCCTGCATCCATCAGCGAGAGGGACGAGCCACACACAGCAGCCATCGAGGTCGAGCCGTTGGAGCTCATGATCTCGGAGACAACTCGGATCGCGTACGGGAAGTCCTCGCGCGGCGGGATGGCCGGCCGGATCGCCTTCTCGGCGAGCGCACCGTGGCCGATCTCGCGTCGCTTCGGTCCCCGCATGAAACCGGCTTCACCGGTCGAGTAGGGCGGGAAGTTGTAGTTGTGCATGTACCTCTTGCTCTCTTCGAGCGAGAGGTCATCGACCATCTGCGCCATCCGCTGCATGCCAAGCGTCGTGATCGACAGCCCCTGGGTCTCGCCGCGGGTGAAGAGTCCGGCGCCGTGCACCCTCGGGATGACCCCGACCTGGGTCCAGATCGGACGCACCTCGTCGACCTTACGGCCGTCGAGACGCACCCCTTCGTCGAGCACGCGCTTGCGGACGAGCCTCTTGTAGAACGAGCGGAACGCGTTCTTGATCGAACGCGCTTCCTCGGGGAACTCGTCGGCCAGCTTCTCGAGGACATCTGCCTCGACCTCGGCCATCCGGGAGCGGCGCTCTTTCTTGACCGTGAGGGCGATGGCCTCCTTGAGGCCCGCCTCGGCTTCGGCCTGGACGCGCTGCGAGATCTCGTCGGTGTAATCGACGAACAGTGGGTAGTCGGTCTCGGGTCCCCCGAAGGAGGCCTTCGGCTTGCCCGCGTCGCCCACGAGATCGATCTGTGCGTCGATGGCCTCGGCGATGTACGGCTTGGCCGCTTCGATGCCCTCGGCGAGTAGTTCCTCGTCGGGCTTCGTTGCGCCGGCCTCCACGAGGTCGAAGAGCCGGTCGGAACCGCCCGCCTCGATCATCATGATGTCGACCTCGCCGGCGTCGTTACGACGCCCGGCGACGACCAGCTCGATCGTTGCCTCGTCCTGCTCCTCGTAGGTCGGGTTGGCGACCCAGTCCCCGCCGATGTGGCTCATGCGCACGCACCCGATCGGGCCCTCGAAGGGCATGTCCGATACCGCGAGAGCCGCGGACGCCGCGTTCACGGCCAGGATGTCGTGCGGAACCTCGTTGTCGACCGAGAGGATCGTGACGACTACGTGGACCTCGTGTCTGAATCCATCCGGGAATGCCGGACGCATCGGACGGTCGATCAAACGGCAGAGAAGGATCGCCTTCTCGCCAGCACGACCTTCACGACGGAAGAAACCACCGGGGATCTTGCCGGCGGCATACATGCGCTCCTCGACGTCCACGGTCAACGGGAAGAAATCGCCGTCACCACGCGGAGCAGAGGATGTTGCGGCTGCGAGCACGGAGGTCTCGCCCATCTGAGCGAAGACGGCGCCGCCGGCCTGGCCGGCGAAGCGTCCGCTCTCGAGACGCATGGTGTCTGCGCCTATCTTGCGTTCTACCGAAAATGGTTCCGGGTTCATCTAGCTTCCTCCTTGGAAGACATGGCTCACTTTTGAGCCGGTTCGTTTCCAAGGAAAAGGGCTAGCTGGGTCGTGAGTCGATTGTCAGTTGGAAGGCCACATCGAAAGGTGTGAGCTTGCAACTGATAACCGACCGCCGAGCCGGCCCTCTCCCTCACTTCAATGAGATCGTGTGGGCACCGGCCTCCTTTGTCCGCACTTCTGCTGCTCTCCGTCGCTTATCGACGCAGACCAAGCTTCGCGATCAGGCTCCGGTAGCGCTCGACGTCCTCGCGGCGGAGGTACTCGAGCAGGCGGCGTCGTCGTCCAACGAGCAACAGCAGGCCGCGCCTGGAGTGGTGATCCTTCGGATGGGTCTTGAGGTGTTCGGTCAGCTCCGTGATCCGGCGCGTCAGCACCGCTACCTGGACCTCGGGTGAGCCGGTGTCGCCCTCGCTACGGGCATTGTCCTTGATGATCTCGGTTCGTTCTTCTTTCAACAGCGCCATGCTGGGGCGGTCCTTTTCTTTCTAGGGATTCTTTCTAGGGATTCCGGTGCCGGACGCGAGCCGTTCGGCCCGGAGGCGAGGCCATAGTAACACCTCAGCCCACCAGGGCCCGGGTGGCTTCGACGTCCCTGCCCATCTGCCGGATCAGGTCGTCAACCGAATCGAACTTCAGCTCGTCCCGCAGGCGCTTGCAGAACTCGAGCCTCACGCCGTCCCCGTAGATGTCCCCCTCCATATCGAGGACGAAGGCTTCGATCCGCACCGGGCTGACCCCGGGCTCGCCGCCGAAGGTCAGGTTCACACCGACGCTGATCGCCGCCCGGAACCACGACCCCCTCACCCTCAGGCGGCCCGCGTACACGCCGCGCGGGGGGCGCGCCACGAGTGGGTCGCATTCGAGGTTGGCGGTGGGATACCCGAGGTCCTTACCTCGGCCGTCACCGTGGACCACGACGCCGTCGATGTCGAACGGCCGGCCGAGGAGAAGAGCGGCCCCTTCCATCTCCCCGGAGGTGATCAGGGCACGGGCCCGGCTCGACGACATCACCTGCCCCTCGGCCCCCGCCAGGCCCACGGCCTCGACTTCGAACCCGTGGGTGCCGCCCAACTCCCGAAGGAGGTCGATGTTGCCTGCGGCTTTGTGGCCGAAGCGCCACCCCTCGCCCACCACGACCGCGGCAGCTCCGAGGCCGGTCACGAGAACGTCCCGCACGAACCGCTCCGGGGGCCACGTCGAGAACTCGCGATCGAACGGCAAGACGCACAGGACCTCGACCCCGGTCTCGCCGAGGAGTTCGATCTTCCGTTCGGGTGACGACAGCAGCGGTGGCGCCAGCTCGGGCCGCAGGGTCTGCAGGGGGTGTCGATCCCAGGTGACCACCGCGGGATCGACCCCGAGCCGCTCGGCGGCCGCGATGCAGCGGGCTATTAGCGCCCGGTGACCGAGGTGAACGCCGTCGAACGTACCGATCGTGACCGCGCAACTGAGATCGGTATCCAGCAGCGCGTCCGCTCCCACGATGGTCCTCAAGGGGACACCACGCGGTCGGGCTTGAGGCGGTCTCCCTCGCGTTTGTAGACCGCGAGGAGATCACCATCTCTCACGAACGCGACGAACGATCCATCATCGATCGAGTTGTCGACCTCGAGTGCCCGGCCGTGAGCGATGTGCTGGGCGGCCTTGTCTCCGGGCGCGCGGATCGCGAGTTGACGTACCGCATCGGCAAGCGGGCGCAAACTCTCCCGGGTGACGTCCGCGAGGAGGATCGCATCTTCGGTGCTGAATCCTCCGGCTTCGGTCCGCCTCAGCGTCCGCAGATGAGCACCGCAGCCGAGGCGCTCCCCGAGGTCGTTCACGAGCGTTCTCACGAACGTTCCGCCCGAGCAGGTGACGTCGAGGGTTGCCTCCGGGCGCTCACCGGGAACGAAATCACGGAGTTCGAGGGCGTAGATCGTGACCGAGCGAGTCGGACGTTCGATGACTTCACCGCGCCGCGCTTTCTTGTAGAGCCGTTCGCCTCCCACCTTCACCGCAGACACCATCGGAGGCGTCTGCTCGATGGCGCCCTTGAACGATCCGAGGGCGTCGCGGACCTGATCCTCGGAGATGTTCGCGTCCGACTCGTGCACGATGGCCCCCGAGGCATCCTGGGTGGAGGTCGTAACGCCGAAACGCGCGACCGCCTCATAGCGCTTCGGTGCGCCTTGCGAATACGTGAGGAACCGGGTCGCACGACCGATGCCGACGATGAGGACGCCCGTCGCGTCGGGATCGAGCGTGCCACCGTGACCGACCTTCCGAGTGCCGAGCGTCTTCCTAACCCGATCGACGACGTCGTGGGAGGTCATCCCGGGAGGCTTGTCTATCACCAGCACCCCATCCATCAGCGCCGTGCCCCCTTCAGTCCTGGACCTGTGCGGAGAGACCCTCGATCACAGCCTTGACCGCATCCTCGACCGACTTGGCGGTGAAGCCGGCCGCGAGTTCGTGGCCACCGCCTCCGTTGGCCCGGGCGATCGCACCGACACTTCGAGGTCCCTTGGAGCGAAGGCTCACGCGGTAGGTACCGTCGCTCTGCTCCTTGAACATCGCCGCGATGTCAGCATCGCGCGTGGAGCGGACGAGATCGATCAGCTTCTCGGTCTCCTCGCTCGAAACGTTCGTGTCCTTGAGGTCCTTCCTCGTGAACCACGAGTACACGAAGCCGTGATCGGCGAGCAGCTTGGCCCGCTCGAGCACGTGGCCGGTGAGCTTCAGATAGCCGAAGGGAGCCGACTCGAAGACCTCCTGAGCGATCGCGGTCGCCGGCACGCCGTGAGCCAGCAGATCGGCGGCCAGCCTGAGCACCTCGGGTGAGGAGTTGGCGTATTGGAACCTCCCCGTGTCGGTCACGATCCCTGTGTAGAGGCACGTGGCGATATCGCGATCGAACTCGACGCCCAGATCTTCGAGCATCCGAATGACGATCTCGGCGGTCGAAGAAGCGTCGGTGATCACGATGTTGAGCGTGGCGAAATCGTCGTTCCCCGGATGGTGATCGATGTTGATCGATCTGGGAGCCTTCTTGAACGCGACTTCCACCGACCCGAGGCGGCCGCCGTCGCCGCAGTCGACCGCTATGAAGAGATCGACCTCACCCAGGCTCCCCGGCTTGACGACCGAATCGGCTCCCGGCAAGAACGCGTAGTTGTAGGGGACGGTCGCAGATGGGGTGCCCCACGTCGGATGCGTTGTCTTCCCCATCTTGCGCAGCGCAAGTGACATCCCCAGGAGCGCCCCGAGGGCATCCCCATCGGGGTTCACGTGGCACGCGAGAGCGACGACCTTCGCCTCCCTCAGCGCTTCGAGCGCGCCGTTCCAGTCGGCAGGCTTGTTCACTCGCTCGCCTCCGGCTCGTCGCGGGGGTCGTTCAGCCCATGCAGGATCTGCTCGATGCGCTCGGCGACCTCA
Organism: Actinomycetota bacterium; assembly: GCA_046715095.1. GTDB lineage: Bacteria > Actinomycetota > CADDZG01 > CADDZG01 > WHSQ01 > WHTI01. The sequence continues at coordinate 7,170 of JBKJZQ010000022.1, forward strand.
GGGCCCTCGTCGCGGTGGAAGACGAGCTCCGGGAGGTACTTGAGCCGGATCTGTCGACCGATCTCCGCGCGCAGGAACGGCTTGGCGCTCTCGAGGCCCGCCATGGTCTCGGACTGTTCTTCGGGGGAGCCGAGCACCGACACGAAGACGCGCGCGCTCCTCAGATCCGGCTTGACGCGGACCGCTGTCACGGTCACGAACCCGATGCGCGGGTCCTTGAGCGCTTGGATGGATTCACCCAGGACCTCCCGGGCGACCTTTTGGACCTTCTCCGTCCGCTGGCTCACAGATCCTCCATGGAAACGAATCGCCTCTCCCGGCCGACGATCTCGGCCCCATCGATGGCGACCTTCTCCATCGTTCGTTCGACCTCTTCGAGCACCTGATGGCAGTGGTCCATCGAGCCCGATACACATGTGACCCCCAGGGAGGCGCGCTGCCACAGGTCCTGATGGTCCACCTCCGCGATCGACACACTGAAGCGCTTGTTCACAACCATGGTCACCGACCTCAGCACCCGGCGCTTGTCCTTCAACGACTCGCTCAACGGAAGGAAGAACTCGTACCGGCCTATGCCGATGAACATAGGCGGCCTCTAACGCGGGACTTCCTGGACCTCGAAGGCCTGGATCGTGTCGCCCTCTTTGTAGTCCTGGTAATTCTCGATGCCGATCCCGCACTCGTAGCCTGCCGCGACCTCGCGCACGTCGTCCTTGAATCGTCGAAGCGTGGAGATGGTCGATTCGTAAACGACCGTGCCGTCGCGCACCAGCCTGACCTTCGCGTTCCGCCTGATCACGCCCTCGGTGACCATGCAACCGGCAGCGATACCGACCTTCGGAACCTTGAACGTCGCGCGCACCTCGGCCTGTCCGATCGAAACCTCGCGGAACTCGGGACCCAGCAGACCCTTCGCCGCACTCTCGATGTCCTGAACGGCCTGGTAGATGATCCGGTAGGTCCGGATGTCCACCCCAGCCTCTTCGGCCAAACGGCGTGCCTGCGCGGTCGGGACCACGTTGAACCCGATCACGATCGCATCGGATGCCTCGGCCAGCGTCACATCGTTCTCGGTGATCGCACCAACGCCCTTGCGGAGCACATTGATCGTCACCAGCGCCTGGTCGAGCTGACTGAACTGCCCGTCGAGCGCCTCCACCGAACCCTGCATGTCGGCCTTGAGCAACACGTTGAGCTCGGGAATCTCGCCCTCTCGAGTCGCCGCGAGCAATCCCGCAAGCGAGGTCGCGCGCTGGGAGACGTTCTCGGCCTCACGCTTGTGGTGCTCGCGTTCCGCCGCGATGTCGCGCGCCTCCCGCTCGTCCTCTAGGGCACGGAACTCATCTCCGGCGTCGGGAACCGATTGCCAGCCGAGCACCTGTACCGGCTGACCGGGGCCTGCTTTCTCGACCTGCTCCCCGTTCTCGTTGAGCATCGCGCGCACGCGACCCCACGCGGCTCCTGCGAGGATCGGATCGCCATCGTAGAGCGTCCCGCGCTTCACGAGCACGGTCGCCACCGGACCGCGGCCCTTGTCGAGATGGGCCTCGATCACGACGCCGCGCGCCAGTGCCTCGGCGTTCGCCTTCAGATCGAGATGGACATCCGAGGTCAGAAGGATCATCTCGAGCAACTGATCGATGTTCTGTGACTTCTTGGCCGAGACGTCGACGTAGACCGTGTCTCCGCTCCACTCTTCGGGCATAAGCCCGTAGTCGGAGAGCTGCTGGCGAACGCGCGTTGGGTCGGCGCCCTCCTTGTCGATCTTGTTGACGGCGACGACGATCGGCACTCCTGCCGCTTTGATGTGGTCGATCGCTTCCACGGTCTGCGGCTTGACGCCGTCGTCCGCAGCCACCACAAGGATCGCGATGTCGGTCACCTGCGCACCGCGGGCGCGCATCGCGGTGAACGCCTCGTGGCCCGGAGTGTCGATGAAGGTGATCTCACGGTCGGCGTGGTGCACCTGGTAGGCACCGATGTGCTGGGTGATACCGCCAGCCTCGTCGGATACGACGTTGGCGCGCCGGATCACGTCGAGGATCGAGGTCTTCCCATGGTCCACGTGGCCCATGACCGTCACGACCGGGGGCCGGTCGACGAGCTCGACGCCCTCGTCTTCCTCCGCGAGCGTCTCGTCTTCGACCTCTTCTTCTTCTTGACCCGGTGCGACGATCTCAGCCACGAGCCCGAGCTCCTCGGCCGCCAGGAGAACGGCCTCGTCGCTCATCGACTGCGTAACGGTCATCATCTCGCCGGCGGCGATGAGGATCTTGACGACCTCTTGAGCCGGGACCTCGGCGCGATCGGCGAAGTCCTTGACGCTGATGCCGCGGTGCACCCTGAGCACCTGCGAGTCCCCGGCCGGCGTCTCCGGCTCGGACACCGAAGCAGGTTCGGCGATCGCAGCCGCCGCGGCGACGGGCTTCGGTTCGGGAGCGGGAGGCGCGGCCTCTTCCTTGGGAGCCGGAGCGACGGGCGCTTTCTTGGGCGCGGGGGTGGCTTTCTTGGGCGCGGCCTGAACGGGAGCCTCGGCCTTCTTGGGCGCGGGCGCCTTCTTGGG
>JBKJZQ010000023.1:0-5860 GCA_046715095.1 Actinomycetota bacterium
TTTGCTGGAAACACCGTGTATCCAGAGCTACTCGCCTCGAGGAGAGGCAGTGAAAATGCTTCTGGTGCGGTCAATCAGCAGGGAAGTCGCCGGTAAGAACTCTCATCGAGCCGGTTGACCCCTCAGAGACCACACGCCGAGCTCCTGGAGTTACCGATCGAGAGCAAGAGATCGGAAATTCGATAACAGGATGAAGATATGGTCCGTGCCCTTTGGCGACATCGGGACAGACACGAACAAGGTAGCCGTACCGGAAGGTGCGGCTGGATCACCTCCTTTCTAAGGAGCAACTAAATAGTGCTTCTTTAGTTGAAGCCACTGATAAATGTGCCGGCAACGGCACGACAGGCACACTGTTCAGCTCTGAAGGAACGAGCTGTCTGAAGGCCCCTTCGGGGGCCTTCTCTTTTCCCACTCTCGTGTCGTACCTGATCCGTAGGGTTGGTCCATGCCCTCGAATGACGTGGTGGAGAGGCTCGTGAGTGAGGTAAGAGCCAGCACGCCTGACGTGCTGCAGAACTATCTGACCGGAGCCACCAGAGATGCCTCCTTTTCTCCGACACACAACACCACTCGCTTCCACCAGAAAGGGACTGGGTGGTTGTCGGTCGTCAAGGAAGCGCTGACAACCCGCGGCCATCGAGCCTGGATGTACGAGGAAGGGAGCCGAGGCGTCTTCGTCCTGGAGACCTGTTGGCGTCCCGCTCATTCGACACCATGTTGCGTAGATGAAATGGCCGCTTTCTGTCGCGGCTATTTCGATGCGGATGGAGGGATGCCATGGTCACCCTCGGCTCGTCTCTACTTCCAGTACGTCCAGAAGGACCGGGACGATCTCAAGTCTCTAAGGGATCACCTGACCGCTCTGGGCATCGCGTGTGGGCAGCTGCACGTTCCGAGCATCAAGGTCGACCCCGACTATTGGCGGGTGTTCGTGCGAACTCGATCGTTCTCCGACTTCATGGCCTTGGTCGGCTCATGGCACCCCCGCAAGAGAGCGGCGATGACCGAAAGATTGTCCTCATCATCGCGCCACTGTCGATGAGGTCGTTCGTCCCCGAGGATCCCTAGGCCGTGGTCAGGATGACGCCGGTGAGGGTCCAAAGCGCTACCAACCCTAGGGCCACGATCGGGATGATCAGTGAACGCGGGCTCAGATGGGCGAGGAGCCAGCCGGCGACCGCGACCAGGACGATCTTGCCCGGGAGGCCGATCACTCCGATCACCGGGTTACCTTCGATCGCGAGGCCCCGACGAAACACGTACCAAGTGAGCAAGGCGTCGAGGATGTTCAGGACGTTCAACACCAGGTAGGCGAGGAGCGCCTCCCCTTGCAGGGGATGCAAGAGAGCGACCCGGTTGCGCGTCGAAACACGGACGGGAGCCTCCCAGACATCCATCCGGAGAGGATAACCAGTTCAAGGAGCTACGCGGGGGCTCCTAGGTACGCCTCGCGGATCTCGGAGTGGTCGAGGATGTCGCCGCCGGAGCCTTCGTAGACGAGGGTGCCCATTTGCATGACGAGAGCACGGTCGGCGATGCCAATGGCGCCGGCGTTCTGTTCGACCATGAGCACCGTGGTGCCGTCGGTGTTGATCTGTTTGACGACCTCGAAGACGGTCTTCGTGAGCTTCGGCGACAGCCCGAGGGAGGACTCGTCGATCAGCAGGATCCGGGGTCGTGCCATAAGTCCCCGGGCGATGGCGAGCATCTGTTGCTCACCCCCCGACAGCGTCCCGGCGAGCTGTGTCCATCGCTCTCGAAGACGGGGGAAGTATTCAACCGCCGCTTCGGTGATTTCCTTGGTGCGTGCGCGGTCACGCCGGTGCGGCCAGGCCCCCATGCGGAGGTTCTGGGCGACGGTGAACTCGGGAAAGACGTGACGCCCTTCGGGCACGAGCACCAGTCCTTTGGCGACCAGCTTCCGAGAGGCCCAACCGGTGACGTCCTCGCCGTCGAAGGTGATGCGGCCGCTCCACGGCTTGAGCAATCCCGCGAGACAGAGGACGGTGGTCGTCTTCCCGGCGCCGTTGAGGCCGAGCAGCACCGCCGTCTCGCCCTCTTCGATCCCGAAGGAGAGACCCTGGAGGACCGGGAGCGATCCGTAGCCGGCCGAGAGCTCGTCGATCTCAAGGAGTGGCATCTTCGGGCTCCTTGTCCTCTGTAGTCCCGTCGATTTCCCCGCCGAGATAGGCGGCGACGACCTCGGGGTGCGAGGCGACGTCGGCCGGTTTCCCGTGCGTGAGGATCTGCCCGAAGTTCAGGCAGTAGACGTAGTCGCAGACCGAGGTCACGAGCGGAACATGGTGCTCGATCATCAGCACCGTGAGGTCGAGCGTCTGTCGCAGCTTCAGGAGCTGCTCACCGAACGCATGAGCTTCGTCGGGTCCCATCCCGGAAGAGGGCTCGTCGAGCAGGATCACGTCCGGGTCGGTCGCGAGGACCGAACCGATCTCGATCAGCTTGAGCGTCCCGTAAGGGAGACCGGAGAGGCTGCTGTGAGCTAGATGGGCAAGGCCGATGAAGTCGAGCACCTCCATCGCGCTCGCCTTGGCCCGGCGTTCGGCCAGCCACGTGTGCGGCATACCGAACATGCCGGAGAAGGGGCCGTAGCCGATGCGTGCGTGCTGGGCGAGCAAGTAGTTCTCGAGAACCGTCAACTCCTTGACGAGGCCGATGTTCTGGAACGTCCGTCCGATGCCGAGAGCCACCTTGCGGTGGGTGGGGAGGAGCGAGATATCGCGGTCTCGGTACGAGACCTTGCCGGAGTCGGGGGAGTAGAGACCCATGATGCAGTTGAACAGCGTCGTCTTCCCCGCGCCGTTGGGGCCGATGAGCCCGACGATCTCCCACTCGGGAACGTTGATCGACACGTTGTCGAGGGCCTGCAAGCCGCCGAAGCGCATGCTCATGTCCCTGACCTCGAGCACGGCCATCAGCCGCTCTCTTCCCGTGCGGGTGCGGAGTTCCCGCGCAGGCGGCTCATCAGCCCCGCCTTGTGGTGCGTCTTTCCGTCCGGGTGCATCGTGAAGCGGTTGCCCGCGAACCAATTGGTCAGCGGCCGTATCTGTTCGGCGATGCCTCCGGGGAACTGGATCATCGTCAGGAGGGCGAGCCCCGGACCGATCAGGAGGGTGAACTCCTCGGGGTCCCGGTCGAGCTTCGAGAGAACGTCGCTCAGTGGCGTCATCAGGTCGATGAGATAGGGGAACAGGGCGAAGAACATCGAGCCGATCACGACGCCGACGCGTTTCCCCAGCCCGCCGACCACGACCATCAGAACCCACAGTAGTGCGCTCTCGAAGCGGAAGTCGTTGGCGACGACGATCTGGCGCCGGTAGGCGAACAGAGCGCCGGCCAGTCCGGCGAAGGCACCCGACAGCATGAAGGCCATGAGCTTGTACACGGTGACGTTCACCGCGTACGACGCGGCCACCGGCTCGGAGTTCTTGATTGCCAACACGGCTCGTCCGATGCGCGATGCGAGGAACCTCCAGTCGATGAACAGACAGACGCCGAGCGCGGCGATGCAGAAGACCATGTAGCGGTGATCCGTGAGGAAGACCTCGGGGCGGGGAGCGGGCATCCCGGCGCCGCCTCTCGTGAGGCTCGGGATCTCGAAGATCGAGTTCACCGCGACGAAGCCATAGGTGAGGGTTATGAGAGCGAGGTAGAGGCCTTTGATGCGGAGCGCCACGAGCCCGAGCAGGCCCGAGGCGATGATGCCGCTGAGGATCGCCAGCGCGACGGCGACCGCAAAGGCGCCCGCGGGAGCGGCGGTGCACCCCTCTTCGGGGAGACATCCGGCGCGTTCCGTGACGTGCTGTGCCGCTACGAACGCCGCCAGGCCCACGAACGCGTGGTGGCCGAGCGAGACCTGCCCCGTGTAGCCGAGGATCACGTTCAGAGAGAGCCCGATGATCGCGAAGATGACGGCCTGAGAGATGTGATCGGCCCACAGCCCCTCGAGGGTTGCGAGGCGCCAGCTCACGATCCCGACGAGGACCGCGATAGCGGCGACGCGGACGGCCCAGCCGCGCGTGTCGGGCCTCCACCTCGACGCCTCGGGCGCGACGGGGACGGTTACCGCCGGTTCGACAGTCGTCATCTCAAGCCTCCTTCCCAAGGAGACCTTGCGGGCGCGCCAGGAGGACCACCAGAAGGACGACGAAGATCATCACGTGTTCCACTCCGAACACGACGAGATTGAGCGTCTTGTCTCCGATCGTGAAGTGACCTCCCGCCCAGCCGCCGACCGACTGCACCACGCCGATGACGATGCCGCCGAGGAAGGCACCCGGGAGGCTGGTCATCCCGCCGATGACGGCCGCGGTGAATGCTGGGATGAGGATGTTGGTGGTCATCACCGCAGGGATCAGGGTCCCGGTGAGAGGGATGTAAAGGATCCCTGCGACCGCTCCGAGAACGGCGGAGACTCCCCAGATGAACCGTGACATGCGCGGGACGCCGATACCGACCACCTTGGTGGCGAACGAGTCCTGGGACGTCGCCAGCACCGCGAGGCCCAGGTCCGTGCGGGAGAAGAACCACGCGAGGAGGCCGCCAAGGGCGGCGAACACGCCCAGCGCGATCAGCCGCTGCGGCTCGATCGTGAGCTCGAAGATCGTGATCCCTGCCGGCTGCCCCGCAGCATCGAGGGCCGGCATGAGCGGCCTGAGCGATTCCGGCTCGATCCGGAAGATGAGGATCTCGAGCCCGATGAGGGCCAGCGCGATGGCGATCGTGGCGACGAGCACGTTGATCCGAGGGGCGTCGATCAGGGGCCGGATCACGACCCGTTCGAGGACCAGACCGATCACGAGGGTCCCCGCGATTGCGATGACGACCCCCAGCCAGAAGGGGAGTCCTGATGAGAGGCACATGAACAGGAAGTACGCGCCGATCGTTCCGAACTCGCCCTGGGCGAAGTTGAACACCCGTGTGCCTTTGTAGACCAGCACGAGACCGAGGGCGACCAGTCCGTAGACCGCGCCGTTCATCACGCCGAGGGTGATGAAGGCGTTGGGTCCGTTCTCCACGTTGTTCCCGAAGAACAGACCAAGCGCCAGGAGGATGGCGAGGGCCACGGAGACGAGCGGGGTCCTCACGGGGCTAGAAGTTCCTCTTGAATGAGGCTTCGGTCACGTAGCGGTTGTTCGCACAGTCGGCCCGAAGCAGGTGCATCGAGGTGCCGCCCAGGTGCCCGCCGTTGAAGGCGACATCGGGGTTCACCCCGGTCTTGTAGGGCTTGCTGCGCAGGTTGTAGTAGATGAAGCGTTCACGAGAGAGCTGCTTACCGGGGGCGTTCAGCATCGCCGCCACGACCTTCGACATGCCCCACAATCCGAACTGGATGTCGTCGGTCCCGCCCGAATCGCGGAAGTTCGGATCGAACTTGTCCGAGTCAACGAAGGCAGGGAAGGGACTGAGGAAGCGCGCCCCATCGATCGACCGGCTGTTCCTGCAGGCTACGTTCGCGACTGTGTCTATCCCCTTGGTCAGGCCGTAGCCGACCCACTGAGGACGGTAACCCTGATTGACCGCAGCCTGTGCAAGCTGGATGAAGAAGGTCGGCGAAGTGAGGATGTGGACGTTATCGATCCCCCTCTGGTTGAGTTCGGTGGCGATCGCCTGAGCTTCGGAGGCACCGGATGTCTTGGCGACGGGCTTGTCGTAGTCAACCGAGGCGCCCTTGTCGCTCATCGCGCTTACGAACGAGTCGTGCCCGTCACTGAAGCTGGGGGTGTTGAACCAGACGAAACCGTTGTCCTCTTTCGATGCTCCGAGCTGGTCGACGAGGAGATCCGCCAGCAAAGGACCCTGCTGCGCGTACGACAGCCAGATAGCGAAGTAGTTCGGG
>JBKJZQ010000024.1:0-7564 GCA_046715095.1 Actinomycetota bacterium
GCAGAAACTCCTGCGCGGTTACGGGCCGTTGACGCTCAAGCCCTGGATCGTGGTGGCCAACGTCGAGGAGGGCGGGGAGTTGCCGGAGGGATTTCCCGAGGGAGCGATCGCGATCAGTGCCGCGCTCGAGGCCGAGGTCGCCGGGATGGAGCCGGATGAGGCCAAGGACCTGTTGACGGGGTTCGGTATCGAGGAACCAGGTATCGACCGCGTCGTGGCCCAGTGTTACCGGGCGCTCGACCTGATCACCTTCCTCACCACCGGCGAGGACGAGACGCGCGCGTGGGAGGTCCGGCGTGGCGCCAAAGCTCCCGAAGCTGCCGGCGTCATCCACACCGATCTCGAACGCGGGTTCATCCGCGCCGAGGTGTGCGGCTACGGCGACTACATCGAGGCCGGCGGATGGGACAAGGCGAAGGCCGCAGGGAAGCTGCGGGTCGAGGGCAAGGACTACGAGGTCAGGGAAGGCGACATCCTCAACATCAGGTTCGCCGTCTAGATGAGCCTGCTGGCGCCCGATCTCCTCTGGTCGTGGGCCGCGGCGACTGTGCCGTCGTAGGTCACCGACGCCGCCTGAACCGCACCGAAGTACATGTGCGGCGCGTCGTACGGCCTCGGGGTGTAGCCGAGCTCGTCACCCGGGAGCCCCGGTTCGAAACAGAGGACCTCGCCTCCCTCGCGCGGGTCCAGATGCGCCCGTGGGTGCGCGACTGCGTCCTCGAGGCTCAGGCCGTCGACGGCCAGGGCGATGAACGTCTGGGCCAGGGCGCTCACGATGCGATCGGCGCCGGGGCTCCCCAGCGCGACCACGGTGTCGTTCCCGGTCGCGATCGTCGGGGCCATGTTTGAGTGCGCGCGCGATCCAGGTGGGAGCGAGTGAACCCCGAGCGGATTGAGTTCTTCTTCCCCGAGGGTGTTGTTCATCAGGATGCCCTTGATGACGATGCCGGCTCCGTAACCGTTCGACTCGGTGAGCGAGCACACGTATCCGTCGGCGTCGGCCGAGGATGAATGTGTGGTCGAAGGAGACTGCATCTTCCGGCGCAACTGGGACATGGCTTCCTCGAGGGCGCCGGCGATGTCGCCGGGATCGTCGTAGCGCTCATGGCGGTAGCCCATCGATGCCCGTTGCGCCTCGACTATCGCCGACAGCCTGCCCTTCGGGTCGCTCAGGTCTGTCCCGTCCAGCAACGCCAGCATGTGCGTCAACACCGCCCCTCCGACCGCGGGCGGTGGATTCGATTCCACCTGCCAGCCGAACGCCTCGGTCGTGATCGGCTGACGGATGTCCGCTGAGTACGCCTTGAAGTCGTCGAGGGTGATGAAGCCCCCCTCGGATGCCATCTCCTCGACCATCGCGGCACCGAGCTCGCCCTCGTAGAAGACCTCCGGCCCTTGTTCCGCGATCGCCTGGAGGCTCTCCGCGAGCGATCCCTGGACGAGGGGCTCGTTCTCTTCCAGCAGGCGACCGTCCCGGGAGAACAGGGCGCGTGAGGATCCGAACGACGACCAGATCTCCTTCCAGGTCACCGAGAGGTAGAAGGCCGAGGTCTTCGGGAAGGGCAGGCCTTTCCGTGCTGCGTCGATCGCCGGTTGGAACAGCGCGGGCCACTCGATCGCGCCGTGGCGTTCCCACGCCTTGTGGACGGCCGCGAGGATCCCGGGGACCGCCACCGAGCCCGCGCCGATCCCGGTGTACATCCCGTCTGAGTAGTCGGGGATGAAGGTCCGGGTCAATCCCTGGCCCGGCTCTGCGGGTTGCGTGTGGGGAATCGCGTTGTTGCCGTCGACCACCTCGACCTCTCCATCCGGGGTCCGCACGACGATGAATCCGGACCCGGCGGTGGAGGCGAAGAACGGCTCCGCAACCCACGCCATCACACCCGCGGCGAGACAGGCGTCGACGGCGTTGCCACCATCACGCGCGATCTTCTCGGCCGCCTCAGCTCCCAGACCGTTGCCCGCAGCGATGGCGAGCCGAGGGATCTGAGAACTTGCGGGTGAAGCGATGTCAGTTTGAAGATCTCGAGGTCGGGGTGTGCCCATAGGGACAGAGGTTAGCCCGTACCGCTTTAGGTCTCCGCCCAACAAGCATCATGGGGCTTCTGGCGGCGAAAGGGCTGCGCCTCGCGGCGTTCTCGGTCGGGCACGTACCTCTCGGTACGCACCCTCCCTGCGGCCTTGCGACGCTTGCTTTTCACTCGCCAGAACCTCGCAAACGTTGTTGGGCGGAGACCTAGACTGAGCCCTCACTCGAAAAGGGGGACGGTTGACGCGCAACGTGACGTTCGAAACGGTGACGGAGACGAAGGTGGCGGTGGCCCCCGACCGGGTTCTCGCCACGATCAGGGATGCATCGACATGGCCCATCTGGCAGTCCGAGATCGAGACCGCGGAGGGGTCGGGCGAGCTAAGTCCCGGGGACGCCGTTCTTGGTACCGCCAACATGCTCGGCTTCGTCGTTCATGGACGATCGACGGTGGTTGCCGTTGACGCGGGTTCGTTCGACGAGGATGTGATCGTCGGCGTCCGCATGCGCATCCGGTTCGAAGTTTCCGAACGCGATGGGATCACGGTCATCAAGCACCGGCTCACGTCCGTGATGCCCCGCGGCCCGATGGGGAAGGTACTGAGTTTCTTCCTACGGAAGCGACTGGTCCGGATGCAAGAGACCGCGCTCAGACAACTCGCCGATCAGGTCGCGGAGCCGTCTCTCTGAACCATCTCGACCATGACGTTCATCAGGTCGCGCAACGACAGGATCCCGACCGGATCATCCATCTCCATAACGAGGAGATGGCGGAAGCCACCCGTGACCATCGCGTCCACCGCCTGCAGCACGTCCCATCCGGGGGCCCCACTGACGACATCTCTCGTCATGACGTCGTTGACCTTGGCGTCGTCCACCTGACCGTCACCTGCGATCGAGTGAAGGATGTCCCGCTCGGTAACGATCCCGGCGACCTTCTCGTTCTCGATCACCACCGCACAGCCGACCCCGCGATCCGACATGACCTTGGCGGCGCTCCTGAGCGTGTGCCCAGGGGCCACGGTGACCAGGTGCCTGATCGCAACGTCTCTCAGCAGCTTCATGATCGCCCGATACTCCACGACAAGGGGTGTTCGCGCAACACGCGGCCCATCGGCTAGCGTCCAGGGATGATCATCGGAGTGCATGTTCCGGACGTCGATCCGTTGCAGGAGGCCGGATCCCTGGGGGCCGAGTGCATCCAGCTGTTCGTGGGTCCGCCGCAGTCGTGGAAGAAACCGCCCCCCCGGGAGGACGCCGAGGAGCTACGTAAGGCGCCGATCCCGGTGTACGTGCACGCTCCTTATCTCATCAACGTCGCGAGCCCCAACAACCGCGTGCGGATCCCGTCCCGGAAGATGCTGAAGCAGACCCTCGAGGCATCCGAGGCGATCGGTGCCGCCGGCCTCATCGTCCACGCGGGCCATTCCGAGGACGGCATCGAGCACGGTTTCATCCGCTGGCGAAAAGCCCTCGAGGAGGTGCAGGGTTCGAGCGTTCCGATCCTGATCGAGAACACCGCCGGCGGCGACAACGCCATGGGCCGTTACGTCGATACGCTCGCCAAGCTATGGGACGAGATCGGCGACCTCGATCCGGGTTTCTGCTTCGACACGTGTCACGCGCACGCCGCCGGCGAGGATCTCTCGGACGTCATGCCGCGCGTCCTGGAGGCGGTGGGGGAGATCGATCTGGTCCACTGCAACGACTCGCGCGACAAACCGGGAACCGGCGCCGACCGCCACACGAACTTCGCTACCGGCAACATCGAGGAAGAGACGTTGCTCGACATGGTGCGCGCGGCGAAGGCGCCGGTAGTTATCTGTGAGACGCCGTGGCCGGGCATTGCCGACGACATGGAGATCCTCCGTACCAAGCTCTAAGTAGGTCATCAGTCATGTGTCCCCGCGAAGACAGTGAACTTTGGACCGCCATCGACATGATGCCCCTCGGCGACCAGGTCACGATTCTGCCACGCCCAATGGAACCGTCCGTCTCGCCCCCGCCACCAACGCGCAGGATGCCCAGGACGAACCTCAGGTGCCTTCCTCGACCACATCGTTGACGAGCGCTTCGGCTTCGCCGGCATCCTGGGCTCGCACCATCACCCGATACGTCTCCATAGCAGGTCCGTAACCGGTGAGGCCTACCGACCAGGTCTCGGCCTCGATCCCGCCAGCCTCGAGCATCCCCCGAACGATGTCGGCCTCCATCATCTTCTGGGTGGTGAACACCGGGGTTGCACTCAAGCCAAGCCCGCGCCCAGGCGAGGTCGCGACGGCGTTCTCCTGGAGTTTGTCCACGAGCTCCACGTTGCAGTCAGAACACACGGTGAACCCGGCGCGGTACTCGACGCGGCACGAGGGACAGAAGGGCATGCCCGAATGCTATCCGAAGCGAGCGTCCACTCCTCAAGCAGTTCGCCTTTCAGCTTCGCGACGTGGCCTTTGGCTCTGACGTTGTACATGGCTTTTTCGAGCCGGCCGTCGGCGCCGATGACGAAGGTCGAGCGGATGATGCCCATGTATTTCTTCCCGTAGTTGTTCCTCTCGCCCCACGTGCCGTAGGCCTCCGCGACCTTGTGGTCTTCGTCGACGAGCAACGGGAAGGTCAGCGAGTACTTCTGAGCGAAGCTCTGGTGGGAGCCGGCATCTTGGGGAGAGATGCCGAGGACCTGGTAACCGGCTTCGATCAGCTCGTGCTGGGAGTCACGGAAGTCACACGCCTGGGTGGTGCAACCGGGAGTGTCGTCCGTCGGATAGAAGTAGAGGATCGTCTTCTGGCCCTTGAGGTCATCGAGCTTCCATGTCTTGCCGTCGCCGTCCTGGAGCTCGAAGGCGGGAGCGACGTCGTTGCGGTTGAGCTTCTTCATGGTTCTCCTCTACTCGGGAGCGTGCCGGTGGTGATCGCGGAAGTCACACGACTCTCTCTCGAACAAGGTTCACTCGTCCTCCATGGCCTTCTCGAGGATCTGCTCCTGGATCCAGCCGACCCAGTGCATCACCGACAGTGCGACCGCGTCCGGGGAGTCGGGGTCTGGTTCTCGGGTCATCGTCTCCTCGGTGACCCCGAGACGAGTGCCGAGCGCGAGACGTGTGTCGGTCAGAAACGTGAGCCACCGTTCACGATCCTCGCCTTTCAAGCTCACCTGCACGGGGCCTTCTTCGCCGAGCGCACCTTCGACCGCGTCCAATGCTTCGAGCTTGTAGTCCTTGAGGGTCGTCCCGACCAGTTCCCGGTAGGCGTCCTCGTCACTTGCGTCCTCGTAGGCCCTCGGGAAGATGCGGTCGGTCACCGGGTCGGCGCGGGGGAGGCCGGCTTCCAGGAGAAGCCTCATCTCGCCGCACAGTCTCCTCAAGAGCTCCGCCTCGTACTCCTCGAGTTGAACTTCGATGGTCCCGTCGCCGGCGCGGTCGAGTTCGGGCATCAGTCGCTCTTCGTCATCGTCGCCCAGAGGCCGTACGAGTGGAGGCGGTAGCAGTCGAGTTCGGCTTTCTCACGGGAGCCGCTCGACACGACCGACCGACCCTCGTTGTGAACCTGCAGCATCAGCTTCGTGGCCTTGTCGCGCGAGTAGCCGAAGAGCTTCTGGAAGACGTAAGTGACGTACGACATCAGGTTGATCGGATCGTTCCAGACGATCACCAACCACGGACGTGCTGCTTCGGTGACGTCGTCATCGCGGGTCTCATCGATCCGTTCGGGGGCGATCGTGGGCTGCATCCCTTGATGTTCCCACTTGACCGCGCGTTCGGAGGACTTGGCCTTTTCTTGACCGCGCGTTCCGGTGGAGTACCCCATTTCTTGACCGACCGTTCGGAGACATCGCGTATTTCTTCGCGGATCTTGGTGGATCGCGTAACAACACGCGTTTCGATGAGTCTTGATAGGGGAGACTGTCGATAATCATCCAGAATTGAGGAAGGGGTTTTTCCGCGTCCATGGATACGGGAATCGCCGATACGTGTGTCGAAGAGATCGCAGATATAACGCAGCGCTCCAAGGGATCGATCCACCAGCTTCATCGGGGCCGGATGAACCTGAGGGGCGCACTCGAAGGAAAGGACCTGATGTGAAAGGTAGAACCGTCGCGCTGTTCCCCGGGCAGGGGATCCCAGCCAACGATGTTCTGGGCGCATTGCCCGACAAGCACGCCCTCCTCGACGTCGCGAACGAGATGGTCGGTCACGACATCAAGCGCAAGGTCGAGATCGCATCGAGGCGGGGCAACGCACCCTTGCCCACTTCCGCCGCGCAGACCGCCATCTTCGTGGCGGGGATGATCGCGTGGACCGATGCTCCGGGGGAAGACCGAGCGGTCGATTTCACGGCCGGGCACAGCCTGGGCGAGTACACCGCGCTAGTCGCCGCGGGAGCCATGAGCTTCAAGACCGGGATCGAAGTCGTCGAGGCACGGGGACGAGCGATGCAGATCGCGGTACGTTCTGCCGGCGGAGGTATGGCTGCGCTGCTCGGCTTCTCTTTGGCTGAGGCAGAGAACATCGCGGCGCAGTCGGGGACCGTGGTTGCGAACGACAACGCTCCCAACCAAGTCGTGATCTCCGGCACCGAGGACGGGCTGTCCGAGGCTGCCGCTGCAGCCCGGGCTCGTGGCGGCCGGGCGGTTCTGCTTCCGGTTTCGGGCTCGTTCCACAGTGCATCGATGGAGCCGGCGGCGTTCGGACTCCAGAAGGCGCTCGACTACGCGGAGGTCGCCATGCCCGAGATCCCCGTGATCTCGAACGTCTCGGCCAAGCCGTACCGCTCGCCGGGCGAGATCCGCAAACTCCTGACGCAGCAGCTCACCGACCGGGTTCGTTTCCGCGAGTCGATCAACTGGCTCGCACAAAAAGGTGTGACTTCGTGCAGGGACTTCGGTCCCGGACGAGTCGTCGCAGGACTCTTCACTCGTACGACCGAGCACAGGGAGGCAGCGCGTGCAGGATCTCGATGAGGTCATCGGAACCTCCGAATCGGTAGCGATCAACGAGCGTGTTGTCGTCGCCCCATCACCAGGTCGCTTCCGTCCGCTCCCGCCCGAGACCTTCACGACCGAGGGGGAGTGGGTCGAACCCGGTGGCGTGCTTGCGCAGATCGATCTGAACGGGACGATGATCCCCGTCGCATCGCCGCACCGGGGATGGGTCATGGGGATGCTCGCGGTTCCGGGACAACCGGTGCGCGAGGGAGAAGCTCTCTTCTGGATCTGGGGCGAATGATGGGCTCTCGCATCTCTGGATGGGGAACCTGTCTGCCCGAGGGGGTCCTCGACAACGAGTCGCTCGCGGTTCAGGTTGGCGTCACCCCGGAGTGGATAGTCGAACGCACCGGGATCAGCGAACGTCGGATCGCCTCCGACGAAGAGACCGTCTCCTCGCTGGCTGCCAAGGCGTCCCTGGAAGCGCTGCAGGTCGCGGGTCTGGAGCCTACGGACGTCGACACGATCATCCTCGCCACGTTCACCGCGGACTACGCGATCCCGGCCGCCGCACCTCTGGTCGCCTCCTCGATCGGAGCGCACGGTGCCGCGGCCTA
>JBKJZQ010000025.1:0-9088 GCA_046715095.1 Actinomycetota bacterium
GTGCTCAGATGAGGCGGGATCAAGGGCACGGGCTCAGTATCCCCCGCGGCGCATCATCTCTACCGTTGCCAGAGCCAGGCTCTCTTCAGGCTCCGCGATGGCGACCTGCGCGCCGACGAGCTCCTCCAGGGACACCGCGATGGCGATACCGGCGACTCGAAACCGCGCCTCGGACACGCTGATGCGCCCGGCGACCAGAGCGCACGGGACGCCTGCCCAGCCCGCGAGGCCGGCAACCCCGACCGGGACCTTTCCCCCCAGGCTTCCCTCATCGAAGTGGCCCTCGCCGGTGACGACGAGGTCTGCTCCCTCGAGCGCATCGGGCAGAGACGTCTCGCCGGCGATGCGCTCGAAACCGGGCACCGACCTGGCGCCGAGGAACGCGGTCAATCCCGCACCGATCCCGCCGCCCGCACCCCCACCAACGATGCGCGCTAGGTCGGTGCCCAGGTCCCGGAGGACGACCTCCGCGAGGGTCTCGAGCCCCTGCTCGAGAACCGCGACCTCGGCGGGGCCCGCTCCCTTCTGAGGCGCGAACATCCGGGCGGCGCCTCGCTCACCCAGAAGCGGGCTGTCGACATCTCGAAGCCCGGTGACCGCAAGGTCTAGCTGCTCTGGAGGAGGAACGACCGAGGACAGATCGACGAGTGCTCCGCCTCCGGCGGGAAGATCGCGGCCACGACGGTCGAGGAAGCGCCACCCGAGGGCACGGGCCATCCCGGTTCCCCCATCGGTCGACCCGGTCCCTCCGGTCGCGACCAGCACCTCTGATCCGTCCCTTGCCGCGTGGCCGATCGTCTGCCCGAGTCCGTAGGAGGTTGCTTCGAGAGCACTGTGGCCACCCGGTCGTGCGCTCACGCCGGTGACCTCGGATGCCTCCACCACCCGGACGTCCCTCAGCGTGAGCACGCGGGCGGTGACCGCTTCGCCCATCGACCCCGTCGCCCGGATGTGGTCGACGACCGTGCCCGGAACCGAGGAGAGAGCGTCGATCGTTCCCTCTCCCCCGTCGGCCACCGCGTGGATAGCGATCTGGGCCTCCGGCCGGTATCTCTCGATCCCGCGGGCGATCGCCCGGCCCGCGGCCAAGGAGCCGAGTGTGCCTTTGAACTTGTCGGACGCGACGACGATACGGATGAGGTGCTCCCTTGGAGATCCCGCCTTTAGGGTACGGAGTCCATGTGAGTACTGGTCTAGTGAGTGCTGGTCGAGGAGGCGTGTACCCGACGATGTCTATCCGATGACTTCGAACGACGTCAACATCGTGCTCGTGTCGAACCGGGGCCCGGTCTCGTTCCTCGAGACCGATGACGGAGGTTTCGAAACCAAGAGGGGAGCCGGCGGCCTCGCAGGAGCTCTCGATCCGGTCGCCCGGCGTCTGGGTGATCGCGCGGTGTGGATTGCTGCGGCGACCTCGAACGTGGACCGCGCCGCGCTGCGAGCGGGAGCCGTGGACGAGCTACGGGACCAGTTGGGCTACCCGGTGAAGCTGATCGACATCGACGAGCACGTTTACGACCTCTACTACAACGACGTTTCCAACAGGATGCTCTGGTTCGCGAACCACTGTCTGTGGGACGAGCTCGGGATCGATCGATTCGGAGAGGACGCCTTGGAAGCATGGAACGAGGCCTACGAGCCGGTGAACGAGATGTTCGCTCGGAAGATCATCGAAACCTCCGCGCCCGATGCACTCGTCCTCTTCCAGGACTATCACCTGGCGACCGCCCCCGGCCATCTCCGCAGGCTGGGCGATCGGCACGCGATCTCACACTTCACGCATTCGTCCTTCTGTGGGCCTGAAGGACTGGACCGCTGCCCGGCCCCCGTGCCTCGTTCGATCATCGAGGGGATGCTCGGCGCCGACCTCCTCGGATTCCACATCCCCGCGTGGTGCGAGGCATTCTTCCGCTGCTGCGAAAGGATCGATACGGTCGTCGACAGGGTGGCCGGCACGGTTCGATTCGCGGGACGACGGACATGGGTCCGGCCCTATCCGATCCCGATCGATGCTCCCGAACTCCAGGAGCAAGCTCTCGGCAGTGAAGCCTCGGCGTGGGCCAAGCGCTTCAGTGAGAAGGCCGGCGGACCCCTGATCGTGCGGGCCGATCGGGCCGAGCTTTCGAAGAACGTGGTGCGGGGATTCGAAGCCTTCGGCCGGCTCCTCGACCGCCGACCGGATCTACGGGGAGAGGTGCATTTCGTTGCCTGCCTCTATCCATCCCGGCAGTCGATGCCGGAGTACCGCGACTACATGGAACGGATCAGGCGATCGACGGACGAGGTGAACGCCAGACATCCCGACTCGATAAGGCTCTTCCTGGAGGACGACTACAACCGCACCCTGGGAGCCTTGCGGGTCTACGACGTGCTGTTCGTGAACTCGATCATGGACGGGATGAACCTCGTTTCGAAGGAGGGGCCTGCGGTCAACGAGCAGAACGGTGCCCTCATCCTCTCGAGAAGGACGGGATCGTTCGCCGAACTCGGCGACCACGCCGTGGTCATCGACGACCCTTACGACGTCGACGAGACCGCGGCCGCGATCGAAGCCTCCCTAGAGATGCCCGCGGAGGAACGTGAACGACACGCGCGGGCCCTTCGGGAGATCGTCGAGAAGAGCAGGCCGCAGGACTGGATACAGGCACAGCTCGACGATCTCGAAGCCATCAGTCGCGGGGGCCAACCGAAGACGCCAGCGTCTCCATCCAACTGACGACTCCCGCGGTGCCGCTCAGTATCAGATCGGCTCTGGCCAAGAGTTCCGCGGGCGCCTCATCCGAATCGACCGCGACCCTAAGGGTGAGAACGTCTTCCCGCGCGAGCACATCCAGAGCATCGAAGCCTGGAAGGTCGACGACATCGTCGCCGACGAACGCAACCTTCTTCAGTCCGGCCTCCCTAGATCTTTGAAGGATGACCTGTGCCTTGGTGAACTCGACCGGGGGGCGAACCTCGATCGCCATCTTGTGCGGGGACGCGACGACTCCGTAGCCCTCGGCGATCTCCTGCGCGATCTTCTCCAGCCTGAGACGCGCTGCGTCCCGATCTTTCGCAGCCCGGTAGTGGATCGCGAACATAACGCCCTTGTCCTCTACCAAGGCTCCCTCGATCCCAAGCTCGTCGATGCGACGGCGGGCGTCGTCCTGAACGCGCTCCATCAATTCGGCATAGGGCTCCGCGCGCTCCGACAGCAGAACCTTGCCACCCAGCGTGCGCTGCGCGCCGTGGATGCCCCAGATCTCGACGCCGGAGCCCAACCAGGCGAGAAGCTCCCCCGCACCTCGCCCCGAAACGATCGACACCAGCTTGAACTTCTCCGCCAGGGACTCGAGCGCCTCCGCCGCGCGGGCTACCGGACGAGCATCCCAGGGAAGATCGACGATGTCCGAGAGAACCCCGTCGAAATCGAAGAAGAGCCCAGACACCTCGGGCTCATCGACAAACCGGCTGATGAGATCGTCGTTCACCGGGTCACACTAAACTCGGTCGAGTGAAGCGCAGGGTTGTCCTGGTCGCTGTGATGCTGGTTGCGCTCTGCGCCTGCAGTCCCGACACCGCGGATCTCGTCTACCACTACGACGAGGGCAGCGAACATGTCTACGTGCTGACCGTCAACGCCGCCGCCGATTGGGACATCGGGGCCGCGGGTGAGGGCTCCTACCGCGCCGTTTTCGAGGTCACGGAACGCATCCTGTCGGAGGGGCCCGATGGGAGCGAGGTTGAGGTCACCATGCACCCCACCCGGATCGAAGAAGAGGGGCTTCCCGCCCCGGGGAGCGCCGATCGAACCTTCACGCTGGTGGTCGGACCGGGCGGTGAGGTCGAGGACGTCGTCGATGTCGACGGGGTCCCCGCCACCGAACTAGATCCCGACGAGCTCAGTTTCATCGGGACCTTCCGGCCGCCTCTCCCGTTGGAACGCGTCGGGGTTGAGGACACGTGGCGCTCCAGTCAGGAGGTCCAATTGGGTCAGGTGTTCCAGCAAGTGACCACCACCGGCCGCCTCGCGGGGCTGGCAGAGGATGAGACCGGCCGGTTCGCTTCGCTCTCGTACGAGGGCGGCGGCCCCCTCGTCTGGACCACCGCGTTGCCCCAGGGCAACGCCGAGATGACGGGGTCCGCGGAAACAGAGACCGAGGCAATCTTCGAGATCGACGGCGGGATCCTTCGCTCGGCCGCAACGAGGACCGACGGACGGTTCGAGGTCCGCGTCGTACCCGAGGGTGGACTGCCGGTCACCGGGACCCTGAGCCTGACGCTGCAGCTGGATCTGGAGCGCCGTGAGTGATGCAGTGTCGTGGGCGGGGACGAGCTACGGCTCGTCCTTGCCCACGAGCACGTGGATCTGAACGCTCGCCGAGAGGTTGTCGGACTTCTTGGCCGCGATCCAGCCGTTGTCTGCTGCAAGAGCTTCGGCCACCGGACGGCCCTCGGAAGAGGTCCAGTACACGGTCGTGATCTCTATCTCTCCCAACGCGGTGTCGATCGCGACGATGTCGAGGCCAAGGCGCGCGAGGCGGTCGGCCATCCTCTGTGCGGCTCCATCGACGCCGCCCGTTGCGTTAAGCACCTGTGCCGTTACTCCCTCGTAGACGACCGGACCGTCATCGGTCGGGACCGGTGTGGAGCTCGGGGTGACCGCCGGTTCGGGCAGACCTTCAACCGTCGGGGATGGAGAGGCCGTGGTGACCTCCGGCTCGACGTCGCTCCCGCCGACCGCGTCGACCGCGACCCACACCGCGCCGGCTACCACCGAGGCAACGATCACCCACGGGAAGACCCACGCGAGGAGGGACCTGAGGAACGGCCACCGTTCGGGAGAGGAATGTCGCCCCATGAGTTCTCCTACCCGCCAATGAGTTCTCCCGCCCGCCCGGGAAGCTAACGCTTGCTGTTCGGGGCGTACTCCGTGCCCAACAAGCGAGCGACGCGTTGACGCTTCCGATAGGTCCGGAGCCTCTTGAGGCGCTTGATGAGGATCGGATCGTAGGCGAGGGCGGAGGGATGTTCGATCAGATCGTTGAGAAGCTGGTAGTAGCGCGTCGCCGACATGTCGAAGCGCTCTTTGATCGCCTGTTCCTTGACCCCGGCGTGCTTCCACCACGACCGTTCGAAGTCGAGGATATCGATGTCCTGCTCGCTCAGCTGCGCGTTGTCTCCCGTGCTCTCAGTCATGAGCCTCAGGGTAGCGGTGCCCCGACCGCGCGCGGCGGATTTAGGGGAACAGGCCGCGAGTGAGATGGGCTTCGGCCACACGGCCGACCCCGATCCAGTGCGCAGCCTGGCGCATTGTGAGGTCCTTTGCCTCGGCGAGGTCGTAGACCGCGTCAAAGCCCCGTTCCATGATCAGCCTGAGACGATCGTTGACCTCCTCCTCCGTCCAGAAGTAGGCCTGGATGTCCTGGACCCACTCGAAGTAGGAAACCGTGACCCCGCCGGAGTTGGCGAGGATGTCCGGAACTACGAAGATCCCCCGGTCGGTAAGGATCCGGTCGGCCTCGAACGTGATCGGGCCGTTGGCCGCCTCGCAGACCACCCGGGCTCGGATACGGTCGGCATTCTTCACCGTGATGACGCTCTCGATCGCGGCGGGTATCAGAACGTCACAGTCGACCTCGAGGAGTTCCTCGTTCGTGATCGGGTCGGCCCCCTGGTATCCGACGACCGAACCGACCTCCCGCTTATGCCGGTTGATCGCTTCGGGGTCGAGCCCGCGCTCTTTGTATAGGCCGCCCTCGACGTCCGAGATGGCAACGACCCGGCACCCCGCATCGTGGAGGAGTTGAGCCAGGAATCCACCCACCTTCCCGTGGCCCTGGATGGCAACGCTGACCTCTTCGATACCGAGGCCCAACCGCTTCATGGTGGAGAAAAGGGTGTACATAACGCCCCGGGAGGTCGCCCCACCGCGTCCTTTCGAGCCGCCGATCGAAACCGGCTTTCCGGTCACGACGCCGGGAACCGAGTAGCCCTGGTTCTGGGAGTACGTGTCCATGATCCAAGCCATGATCTCTTCGTCGGTATTCATGTCGGGTGCCGGGATGTCGCGCTCCGGACCGATGAACGGGAGGATCTCGGATGCATAACGACGGGTCATCCTCTCGAGCTCGGCGCGCGTGTGATCTCTCGGATCCACCGCGACCCCACCCTTCGCGCCACCAAACGGGATATCGACGACCGCACACTTCCACGTCATCCACATCGCCAGGGCCTTCGTCTCATCGAGCCCTATATCCGGGTGGTACCGGATGCCGCCCTTAGCCGGGCCGCGGGTGACGTTGTGATGGACGCGGGTGCCTTGGTAGACCCGGGTGGAGCCATCGTCCATCCGGAAAGGGACGGACACGATGAGCGCCCGCTTGGGGGTTCGCAGGATCTCATGCACGCCGGGGGCAAGTCCCATGAGCTCGGCAGCTTCATCGAGCTGCGCTAGGGCCGTCTCCCAGGGAGAATCGTGGGGTATTGCCGGGAGTGCTTGCCCTGCCGGGATCTTCTTCTCGTCGCTCAAGTTCGACTCCGTCATTCTCGCGATCGTCGAGACGATCGCTGGTCGTTAGTCTCGCGATCATCGAGACGATCGCTGGTCGTTAGCTCGTTGCCCATCCGGTCGAGCTGGAGACAGGAGTCGAACCTGCGACCTGCCGATTACAAATCGGCTGCTCTACCAACTGAGCTACTCCAGCATCCTGCAAAGGGTATCCCCAGGAGAGGTTCCGGGGCATGTAGCGAACTATATGTTCGCCCGTCTGGCTACTTCGAACATCGCGATGGCTCCCGCGACCGCAACGTTCAAGGATCCGAGGCGGCCCGACGTCGGGATCTTCACGAGCTGATCGCACCGGTCCCTCACGCCCCTCGAGATGCCTTTGTCCTCAGCTCCCAACACGAGCCCCACCGGCGGCTCGGCGAGGTCGGTGGACCAGATGTCCTCGGCCGCCTTCTCGTCGAGACCCAGCACCCAGACGCCGGCGGCCTTCGCCTGATCGATCGCCTGCCCGAGATTGGTCACGCGAGCCACGGAAACGACCTCGGCAGCACCCGCCGAGACGCGACGGACCGTGCCGGATACCGCCGCCGAGCGGTGGGAGGGGATCACCACGCCCGAGAAGCCGGCCCCATCGGCCGAGCGCAGGAGCGACCCGAGGTTGTGTGGATCGGTGACCTTGTCGACGAAGAGGAGCCTGGGTGACTCCACTTCCAGCAGGCGCTCGAGAGGCACGTACCGATACCGGCCGGTGACCGCCACGACCCCCTGGTGGTTCATCCCACCGGCGATCCTGTCGATCTCTACCTTGGGCACGTTCTTGAGCGGTACCGAAGCCGCGTTCGCCAGCTTCCTTATCTCGCCGATCAGCGAGGAGGGATCGAGTTCGCTCGCCACGAGGATCTTCTCGGCCGGCTTGCCGGCACGGAGCAGTTCGAGGACCGGACGCCGTCCGGCCAGGAACGAACCCTCGTTGTCGTCGGGTGCCTTAGTCCGCGGCACCGAGACGCCAACGTGTTCCGGAGGGTGTGTCTTCGGTGATGACCCCGAGCTCGGAGAGTTTCTCCCTGATCGCGTCGGCACGCTCGAATGCCTTCTCCGCACGCGCCTGCTCGCGCATCTCGAGCAGGAACTCCACCAGGCCGCCCACGAGCACATCCGATCCACCCTCGGAAGGGGCGAAACCGAACCCCAGAGCGGCAGTCAGCTCGACGAAAGAAGACGTCAGGGCGATCAGACGCGCCCGGGCCTCGACGTCGCCCCCGTGGGTCGCCTCGAGCGCTTTGTTGCCTTCGGTGACCAGCTCGTGGACCGCCGCGAATGCACCCGCAGAATTGAAGTCGTCATCCATCGAGGAGATGAATCGCTCCGTGAACTTGGAGCCGGGACCCTCAAGGCCCTCGCCGCCGATCGGCCGCCGCTGGTGGACGGGCGCTTCGGGCATGTTGTCCCCGAGGGAATGTCTGGCCGAACTTAGAAAGGTCGACCACCGCTCGTACGAGGCGCGGGCGTCATCCAGCACGGAGTCGGAGAACGCAACCTGAGAACGGTAGGACCCAGACAGCGCCCAGTAACGCAGGACCTCGCCGCCGATCTGCGCTACCGCGTCGCGCGCGAGAACGATGTTCCCGAGTGACTTGGACATCTTCTCCGAGCCCATCTGGACCATCCCCGCGTGCATCCAGTGCCTGACGAACTCCGAATCTTCGAGGCCTTCCGCTTGGGCGATCTCGTTCTCGTGGTGCGGGAAGATCAGATCGGTACCGCCACCGTGGACATCGAAGCCCATCCCCAGGTACTTGGTCGACATCACCGAACACTCGATGTGCCAGCCCGGCCGGCCGGGCCCCCAGGGCGAGTCCCACGACGGCTCCCCATCCTTGGCGGCCTTCCACAATGAGAAATCGAGGGGCATGTGCTTGCCGGGCATGGGTTCGACCCTCTCCCCGGCGCGCATGTCGTCGAGGGTTCGGCCCGAAAGCTTCCCGTACCCGTCGAACTTGTCGACCGCGTACCAGACGTTCCCCCCGGACTCGTAAGCCAAGCCCTTCTTCACGAGGCCCTCGATCGCATCGATCATGCCTCCGATGTGATCCGTCGCCTTGCTGACGATGTCGGGGGCCTGCATTCCCATCGCGGCGAGGTCATCCTCGAACGCCTTCGTGTACTTCAGGGCGATGCCATCCGGGGGGATCTTCTCGATCTTGGACCGCTCGATGATCTTGTCGTCGACGTCCGTGTAGTTCATGACGTACGTGACGTCGTAGCCGCGATAATCGAAATAGCGCCGGATGAACTCGAACCAGAGCATCGTGCGAGCGTTCCCGATATGGATGTAGTTGTAGACCGTCGGCCCGCAGCAGTACATGGCGACCTTGCCCTCTTCGCGCGTGTCGAAGGGGACGACTTTGCGAACCTTGGAATCGAAGATCTTGATGCTCATGCGCCCACTCTAACTAGTGCCTCTCGAGAGCAACCACGGCCATGGCGGCGATACCCTCGCCCCTGCCGATCGCTCCGAGGCCATCCGTGGTCGTCGCCTTCACCGAGACGAGGTGCTCGTCGACACCGAGCGCGACCGCGATGTTGGAGGCCATCTCG
>JBKJZQ010000026.1:0-3480 GCA_046715095.1 Actinomycetota bacterium
GAACCCCGCCTCGGCGAAGGAGCGGGCCATCGTCGTCGCGATCTCGACCCCCGAAACGGTCGGGCGCCTGGTACCGACCACTGCGATGAAGATCTTGTCCGGATCGAGGATCCGGCCACTCACGTGCAGTTTCTCGGGCGGAAGATCGCCCCCCAGCTCGTTCAGCCGATCGGGCCATTCCGGGTCGGAGGGCGTGAGGACGCGCTCAGCATCGATCACGCCGGCACCGCCTCGGCCTCGAGATACCTGTGCCCGGATGCGATACCTATGTGATCCTCTTCCACGGAAGAAGTCCCATCCAGATCGGCGACCGTCCTCGCAAGACGCTTTATACGGTCGACCCCTCGCCCCGTTAGCCCGAGGGCGTCGATCAACGCTCCCAGTAGCGATCCAGCTTCCCGGGTCAGCCGGACGTGTCGCTCGAGCTCTGCCTTCGAGCAGGAGGAATTCGAGATCAGGGGGGATCCATACCGCTCGCCCTGCACCTCCCGTGCCGCCTCGACACGACCCCGGATGGCAGACGATGGCTCTGACGGTTCCCGGCTCATGAGCTCGGCGCGCGTCGGTCTCGCCATCATGGCCTGGATGTCGAACCGATCGATCAAGGGCCCGGAAAGCTTGTCGTTGTAGTACCGGAGCCTGGCGGCGGAGCATCGGCACTCTCTCACCGGGTCACCGAGGTATCCACACGGGCACGGATTCATCGCCGCCACGAGGGAGAACCTGCACGGATACTCCACCATGGCCCCGCTGCGGGCGATACGCACCCTGCCCTCCTCGAGAGGACCTCTGAGACTGTCGAGCACATCGCTGCGGAAGAGACTGATCTCGTCCAGGAAGAGGACCCCGTAGTGAGAGAGGCTGACCTCCCCCGGCCGAGGGAGACCGCTCCCGCCGCCGATCAATCCGGCAAGCGAAACGCCCTGATGCGGAGATCGGAACGGGCGTCTTCTCGTGAGACCCGCCTTGTTACCGAGGAGCCCGGCCACGGAGTAGACGCTGGTGACGTCGAGAGACTCCTGCAGGGACATCGCGGGCAGGATCCCCGGAAGACGCCGCGCGATCATCGATTTCCCCGAACCCGGAGGGCCGATCATCAAGGACTTAGGGGTCGTTACTCCCGCGTGACCAGGAGGTGGGGGCCAGTGGCTCCGTATAAAGGGGAGAGACCGAGCATCGGATTATGAGTCGCCCGCTCCGAGGCACTCAAACTCTCACGGAAGCCTCGACTCCACTCGCAGGTAGCTAAAAACAATGTGAGGTCTATGGGATCAGGCGATAGAAACGCAACAGGTCGTGTGGAATGTCCAGAACCTCGACATCCGAGAATCCCGCCTCGATCGCGTACGCCCGCATCGTGTCGGCTCGCATCACGGTGCCCGTTGCAGCAGATGGCTGTTCGCTCATCCCCGCCGGTAGACAACACAACACGCTGAAACCGTAATAGAGCCGCTCGAGCTCGTCGCCCGGGGCGGTGAAGATGTCACCAGTCTTCTCGTCGGCGACGATGGCACATCCGCCGGGCGCGAGGACCTTCCTGATCGATGTCAGCGCCTCCACCGGCCGCGAGAGGTCATGGATAGCCTCGATGACGACAACAAGGTCGTAGCCACCTTCCAATGAGGATTGGGCTATATCCCGTACTTCGAATGTGACGCGATCGTTCAGACCTCTCTCGGAAGCATTCTTGCTCGCGACCTCGATCGAGGACTCGTCAAGATCGAACCCATGGACGATGGCCTTGGGATATGCGCTCGCGATAGCGATGCTCGCCCAGCCCACGCCGCATGCAAAGTCCGCCACATGAGCGGGAGGATCGGCCTGTAGTCGCTGGTGCAGATCGGGGATCAGCGGTAGGTACTCCGTCCCAAAGGACGCTACGAGCCACGGACGGTTGAAGTCACCTTGCGCTTCGATCGCGTCGGGCCCGAAATCGGTCCACGAGACGCCTCCGCCGGTTCGGAAGGCATCCAGGATCTTGGGCAGCGCCATGGCGCAGGCAACGAAGGCGCGCGCGAGTGGCGCCATGGAGAAGGGTGACTCGGGGTCGGTCAACGCGAGCGCGTGTCCCTCGGGCAACGAGTAGCGGCGAGCATCGTCGGGAGCGGAGGCGTCGTCGACCGTCAGGATGCCGGCGACCGCTTGCTGCTCTAGCCACTCGCGGGCGTAGCGTCCGTTGACTGAACACTTCGACGCCAGCTCCGAAGGAGTCGCCGAGCCTCCGTCGCGCAAGGCCCGATAGAGACCCAGACGATCGCCGATGTAGACGGTCAGCACGTCGACCGTGCCCAATGCGTCCTCGAATAGCCGACCGACGAACGCCTCGGCCTGCTCCGGTGCGGTGGGGGGGACAGTTTCGACTGTGCTCATACCGGCCTCCTATCTCGATCTGCTGGCATCTTTCCATCTACCCTGACTGCTTTGCGGAACCTGTCAACAACTTTGAGAGCCGGCTTCGCCGAATACGAAGAGAAGACTTCTCGGCAGATCCCAGTCGTGATCCTCGAGGAGCGTTAGGACCCCTCGGGGGCGGAAGCTTGGGCCTGTGCGCCGGTGGTCGTGATCTCGTAGCCCATCCGCCGCTTCCGGACGAGGCCCCTGACCTCCAGCTTCGCCAGGACCATGGAAACGCGACCGGGGGCGAGGTTCGCCGCGCCCGCGATCCGGTCGGGCGTGGTCGGGATCTCGTCAAGTGCGAAGAGCGCAGCGAGTTCCTCGTCGTCGACCTGCGGCGCCGGTCGCATGGCCCTCGCGTCGCAAGGTTCCGACCACGCCTGCTGCGGGGCAAGCACTTCGAACACGTGCTCCGGACAGGTTGCGAGGGCGGCCTGCGAGGTACGGATGAGCTCATTCGGAGCCAGGGACATCGAGTTCCGCGGGTTTCCCGGGACTGCGAAGACTTCTCTCCCGTATTCGATGCCGAGCCGGGCGGTGATGAGGGAACCGCTCCTCATCCCCCCTTCCACCACGACCACTGCATTAACCAAACCGGCAACGATCCGATTCCGCTTGGGGAAGTTGTAAGCGTGCGGTGGCATGCCCGCCTCGTACTCCGTTACGAGGGTTCCGACACCGGCGATCGCCGCGCGGAGCTTGGAGTTCGATTTCGGATAGTCGACATCGAGCCCACAACCGAGAATGGCCACCGTGTGGCCACCCGCCTCGATACAGGCGCGGTGCGCGGCGGCGTCGATCCCCATGGCGAGCCCGGAGACGACCACGAACCCCGCCTCGGCGAAGGAGCGGGCCATCGTCGTTGCGATCTCGACCCCCGAAACGGTCGGACGCCTGGTACCGACCACGGCGATGAAGACCTTGTCCGGATCGAGGATCCGGCCACTCACGCGCAGCTTCTCGGGCGGAAGATCGCCCCCCAGCTCGTTCAGCCTTTGGGGCCATTCTGAATCGGAGGGCGTGAGGATGCGCTGGGCACCGATCACGCCGGCACCGCCTCGGCCTCGAGATACCTGTGCCCGGATG
>JBKJZQ010000027.1:0-9504 GCA_046715095.1 Actinomycetota bacterium
GTGGCGAACACCGCGGCGGCGGCCTGCGCGAAGCGGTCGATGTGTTCGTCGGTGTGAGCGTCCGAGATGAAGAGCGCTTCGAAACGTGACGGCGGCAGGTAGAAGCCGTGCGCGAGCATGCCGCGGAAGAACCGCGCGTAGACGTCGGGGTCGGTGGACCTGGCTCCCGCGTAGTCGTTGATCTCGTCACCCGAGAAGAAGAAGCCGCCGAGGCCTCCGATCGCGGCGGCAACCATCGGCACCTCTGCCCTGTCGGCGGCGTCCACCAGGGAGCGGACGAGGTCGCGCGCCCGTTCCTGGAGCCGGCCGTAGAGGGATTCATCGGACCGGATCATCTCGAGCGTCGCGATGCCGGCCGCCATCGCGACCGGGTTGCCCGACAGCGTCCCCGCTTGATAAACGGGCCCCGCCGGCGCCAGTTGATCGAGCAGATCGGCGGGCCCCGCAAGCGCCGCGGCAGGCAGCCCGCCCCCGACGATCTTCCCCAGGAGAACGAGGTCGGCCGCGACCCCGAAACGTTCCTGCGCCCCTCCGGGACCGAGGCGGAACCCGGTGATCACCTCGTCGAACACGAGCAACGCACCGGCCGCGTCGGCGATCTTGCGCACGCCCTCGAGATAGCCGTCGTGCGGAAGGATCAGACCCATGTTGGCGGCCACCGGCTCGATCAGGATCGCGGCAAGGTCGTCCCCGGCGGCCTCGACCGCCGTCTGCAGGGCGGTGAGGTCGTTGTAGGGGACGACGATCGTGTCGGCGGTGGCCCCCTCGGTAACCCCGGGGGTCCCGGGGATACCGAGGGTCGCCACACCGGAACCCGCTTCGACCAGCAGCGCGTCGAGATGGCCGTGATAGCAGCCGGCGAACTTGATGATCTTGTTGCGACCGGTAGCGCCGCGGGCGAGACGGACGCACGTCATCGCGGCCTCGGTCCCGGACGACACGAACCGCACCTTGTCGACGCCCGGCACCATCGAGATCACCAGTCGCGCGAGCTCGACCTCGAGTTCGCTGGGGGTTCCGAACGAGGTTCCCTTCCGGGCGGCTGCGGTGACCGCTTCGACGATGGTGGGGTGGGCGTGGCCGAACAGGAGAGCGCCCCATGACTGGACGAGATCGACGTAGGTGTTCCCGTCGACGTCGGTGATCTCGGCTCCGGACGCGCTCCTGACGAAGAAGGGCTCGGATCCAACCGATCCGAATGCGCGCACTGGAGAGTTCACGCCGCCGGGCATCAGTGACGAAGCCTCGGCGAACAGCTTGCTGCTGGCATCCGTGGTACGTGGATCTAAGCCAGCCACTCAGCCGCCTTGCTCGCGTGGTAGGTCAGCACGAGATCCGCGCCGGCGCGCCGGATCGAAGTGAGGACCTCGAGGGTCGCGGCGCGTTCGTCGAGGTAACCCTTCTCCGCAGCCGCAAGCAGCATCGAGTACTCGCCCGAGACGTTGTACGCGACGAGCGGGTACCCCGTCGCTTCCTTCACGGCCCTCACCACATCGAGGTAGGAGGTGGCGGGCTTCACGACCAGCGCATCGGCACCCTCTTCAACATCGAGCAGCGCTTCGCGCACGGCCTCATCGAGATTGGAGGGATCCTCCTGGTAGGAGCGCCGGTCGCCGAAGCGAGGGGCACCCTCGGCCGCCTCGCGGAAGGGGCCGTAGAACGCCGACGCGAATTTCGTCGAGTAGGCGAGGATCGGCGTCATCTCTTTCCCCGAAGAATCGAGGGCGGAACGGATCGCGCGGACCTGCCCATCCATCATCCCGGAGGGAGCGACGAGGTCGGCACCCGCCTCGGCCTGAGATACCGCGACCTGTCCGTAGGCCTCGATCGTTGGATCGTTGTCGACGATGTCACCCTTGAGGATCCCGCAATGACCGTGGTCGGTGTACTCGCACAGACAGAGATCGGCGATCACGAGGGCCTCGTCGCCCAGCTCATCTTTGAGGGCCCGGATGCCGCGCTGGGCGATCCCCCCGGCGTTCCACGCCTCGGTCCCCTCGGGATCCTTGTGCTCGGGGATGCCGAAGAGCATCACGCCGGCGACGCCCCTCGATGCCAGAGAGCGCGCTTCCTTCACCAGCGACTCGATCGTGTGCTGGTACTGACGGGGCATGGAGGCGATCGGAACGGGCTCCCGGATGCCTTCCTTGAGGAACAGCGGCGCGATCAGGTCCCCCGGATCGAGGGACGTCTCGGCGAAGGCTCGGCGCAGGGCCTCCGAGCTCCTCAAGCGCCTGAGCCTGGTTACGGGAAACGATGACATGCCACTATGGTCCCACCTCCCGCGACCCCTCCAACGCGCCGGCCAGGGCCTCGACCAGGCCGCCTGCGGTGTGGCTGGCGGCGACGACATCGACCCTGAGCCCGGCTTCCGTAGCTCCGCGAGCCGTGCTGGGCCCGATGCAGGCCACGACCGCGCTCTCGGGCAGGGGCGCGCCGGCCATGACCCGGGCGAAGCCGCGGGCAGCCGAGGGGCTCATCAGCGTCACCGCGTCGAAGTCCCCAGCTCGGACCGCCGCACCCTCATCCGGCGAAGGATCGAGGGGCACGTTGCGGTACGCGGCGACCTCGGCGACGTCCCAACCACGGCCTCGCAGAGCTTCGGGGGTCCCCGGGGGACCATCTTCCACACGGACGAGGAGCACGCGCCCGATCGGTTCGCCGAGACCCGCGGCGAGGTCGGCGCCAGTGAACACCCGGGGGATGAAGTCGGCGGTCATCCCTGATCGTTCGAGAGCCTCCGCCGTCGCGGCGCCGACCGCGCCGGTCTTGAGGTCATCCGGAAGAACCCGGTCGCCGAGACGACCGATGAACCCCTGTACCCCGTTCCGGCTCGTGAAGAGGAGCCAGGTGAACTCATCGAGTCGCTCGAGCGCGTCGTCGAGCGGGCCCCACGTCGACGGCTTCGCGATCTCGAACACCGGGAGCGGAACGACGACCGCGCCTCGATCATCGAGGAGGTCGGAGACTTCGGATGCGGCCGGCGTAGGACTCGTCACCACCACGCGCAGACCCATCAGCTCTCGCGATCCTCGAGAGGATCGCTGCTCTCCGGTCATGGGCCGGAACCGGGCATGCGGGTGTCGGATCCTTGGAGCTCTTCGAGGATGTCGTCTCCTCCGCCGGCGATGATCGCTTCGGCGAGCTCGACGCCGATGTCCCGGGCGTCGGACAGGCCCCCGGAGATCCGGTCTCTGATCGAGTTGGTGCCCGATGGGTGGCCGAGGTATCCGGTTACCACCAGGCGCTCGCCGGCCACCTGAGCGAAGCACCCGAGTGGTACCGAGCAATCACCTTCCAGCCGTTCCGAGAACGCACGCTCGGCCTCGAGCGTGGCCCTGGCCTCCGGATCGTCGAGGACCGACAGCAACTCGATGACGCCGGTATTGTCCTCCCGGGCCTCTATCGCGAGCGCGCCCTGTCCCGGTGGAGGGACCCACCACGTGGGTTCGAGCGGAGCGGGGTCGGCCGCCTCCCACATCCCCAGGCGAGCGATCCCCGCGGCCGCCAGCAACGCTCCGTCCACGACGCCGCCTGCGATCTTCCTCAGCCGGGTATCGAGGTTGCCCCTGAACTCAACCGCGTCGACATCGGGCCGGGTCTCAGCAAGCAGGGCTCGACGACGGATCGAGGAGGTTCCGATGCGGGCTCCCGGGGCCATGTTCGACAGACGTTCTTGTGCCGAACCGGTTCCACCGACGATCACGTCCTCGACCCGTTCGCGAACCGGAACCGCGGCGATCACGCAACCGGGCGCCACCGCGGCGGTGAGGTCCTTCGCGGAGTGAACCGCGAGATGAGCGCGGCCCTCGGCGACCTCGCGCTCGACCTCGGAGGTGAACAACCCTTTGCCTCCGATCTGAGCGAACGGTCGGGCATCCTTGTCCCCGGTCGTCTTCACGACGCGCACGTCGATGGTTACCCCGGGATGTGCCGACGTGATGAGCGATGCCACGATCTCGGCCTGCCTCAGCGCCAGCTTGGAGCCGCGGGTCGCTAGGAGTAGGCGAGGCATCCGAGTCCCGGCGGGCAAGGCGATGTCGGGGGCGAGGATGTCGAGGCCGAGAGGCATCCGAGTCCCGGCGTCACTCGGGTGGGTGATCGAGTTCGAAGAGCTCCCGCAAGGCTGCGAGGTGAGCGTCGCGCTGCTCGGGATCGCCGAGGTTCTTGACGTTCTCGAGCGGCGAATGGATGAACCTGGCGATGATCCTCTGGGTCAGTTGCTCGACCGCGGCTCGCTGATCGGGGGTGAGGTCCCGGAGCCGGGTGGCGATCCGGCCGAGCTCCGTCCGCCTGATCTCCTCGCCTCGCTCGACGAGGGCGGTCGCAACCGGCGCGCTTTCCGAGGACCGTTCCCAATGGGCGAAGGCCTCGAGCTCTTCGGCGATGATCTTCTCGACCCCGGCGACCTGACTCAAGCGACTGCCAAGGTTGGAATCGACCACGCCACGAAGATCCTCGATATCCCTCAGCACGACGCCGGGGATGTCCCCTACCTCCGGCTCGACATCCCGGGGAACCGCGATGTCGACGATGAAAAGAGGCTTGTCGTCGGGGCGACCCTCGAAGGCCGAGCGAACCAGGGCCCGATCGATCACGATGCCGGGAGCAGTGGTAGAGGAGATCACGATGTCGGCCGCGGCCAGATCCTCGACCAGGGTTTCGAGCGGCCGAGGCTCGACCCCGAACGCTTCGGCCAGCGCCGCGGCCCGTTCCTCGGACCGGTTGACCACCGAAACCTCGCCGACGCCGGCGGATCTCAGGGCCTTGACCGCAAGGCGGCCCATCTTCCCGGCCCCCACGACCGTCACCCGCTTGCCAGAGAGCGTGCCTTGGGAGCCGAACGCCCGCCGGGCTAGTTCGACCGCGGCCGACGATACCGAAACGGGGTTGCGTGCGATCTCGGTCTCCGTCCTCGACCGCTTACCGGCCCGAAGCGCCCGCCGGAACGCGCTGCCGAGGATCCTGAACGCGGTGCCTTCCTCGGTAGCGATCTGGAACGAACGCCGCACCTGGCCGAGGATCTCAGACTCACCGACGATCATCGAATCGATCCCGGCCGTCACGCGGAACAGATGCCGCGCCGCGCCTTCGTCGTGATACGTGTACATCAGGTCGTTGAACTCCTCGGGCGCGACGTGGCAGAACTCGGACAGGAAGTTCCGCATGTCCTGCGCGCCGCCGTGGAACTTGGTAACCGCGGCGTAGACCTCGACGCGGTTACAGGTCGAGAGGATCGCGCCTTCGGCGATGTGCTCGAAAGTGCCGAGCTGGTGAAGGGCCTTCGGCAACCTTTCCTGCGAGATGGCAAGCTTCTCGAGGAGAGCAACGGGCGCGGTCTTGTGGTTGAGACCCACCACGACCAACGAGGTCGTCGTCACGTTCCGTTAGCCCCCCAACTGGCGGTTCGCCTCACGGGCCGAGGCGATCGCCTGGGTCCGCTGGAGATGGAACGAGAGGATCTGGAGCTCGATCGAGAGGTCGACCTTGCGCACGTTCACGTCCGGGGCCACATTCACCACGGCAGGGGCAAAGTTGAGGATGCTCTTGACCCCCGCGTC
The DNA here is from genome assembly GCA_046715095.1 of Actinomycetota bacterium. Taxonomy (GTDB): domain Bacteria; phylum Actinomycetota; class CADDZG01; order CADDZG01; family WHSQ01; genus WHTI01. Next base: position 5,562 of record JBKJZQ010000027.1, read on the forward strand.
CACGAGACGCTCGGCGACCTCTTGCGCGTTCTCGGGAGGGGTAGCGACGATCCCGATCGCGATGCTGTCGTCGGTGACGACGTCCTTCAGCTCGTCGAGGTGCCTGACGATCAGCCCACCGACCTCCTCGCCGATGACCTTTTCATCGACGTCGAAGAGCGCCGCGATCCGGAAGCCACGCTCGGAGAAACCTTTGTACGAGGCGAGCGCGCGCCCGAGGTTCCCGATGCCGACGATCGCCGCGTGCCAGTCCTGGGTCAATCCGAGCTCGCGCGTGATCTGGTAGAGGAGGTACTCGACGTCGTATCCCACGCCCCGGGTCCCGTAAGAACCGAGATAGGAGAGGTCCTTGCGCACCTTGGCGGCGTTGACCCCGGCCAAGTTCGCGAGGTCTTCGCTCGACACGGTCATCCCGCCGCCCTCGGCCAGCTCGAGGAGCGCCCTCAGGTAGACGGGCAGACGGGCGACGGTTGCATCGGGGATCGCGCGGTTCGGCATGGGGGGCATCCTACCGGGCTTGTGATTGTTCTCACAAAAGACAAACTGGGCATCTACCTGCGCTTTTGGTCTCTCGCTGCCACGGCCCATTCTCACTTCTCAGTTGTCCCAGGGTCCGTTAAGCAAGCAGAAAACACCACAGAAGTGGATTTGGGCTAGACGATCGGCAGGAAATCGAGGTTGTTCTGCATCCAGATGGCGATCCGGAACATCTGGTCGGTGACGAACAGGATCCCGACCACGACCAGCAGCCCGCCGCTGACCAGGTTGACGACCCGCGTGTGCCGCCGCAGCCACCGCACCGCGCCGGTGAGCCGCGAAACGCCGAGTCCGGCGATGATGAACGGGAGCCCGAGCCCGAGCGAGTAGAACGCCAGCAGCATGGCTCCTTCGCCCGCTCCGCCCTGCGAGCTGCTGCCGGCAGCCATCGCGAGGACGGCCCCCAGTGTTGCGCCGATACACGGAGACCATCCGAAGGCGAACGCGACGCCGAGCAGCACGCTCCCCGACAAGCCCGCTTTGGGACTCGGGTGGAACCGGGCCTCCCGGTAGAGGAAGGAGAGCTTGGGGAGCGCGCCCATGAACACGAGCCCGAGGACGATGATCAAGACCCCGGAGACACGCGTGAGGAGCGTTTCGTTGTCTCGCAGGAACGAACCGAGGCGCGTGGCGGTCGCGCCGAGAGCCACGAACACGAGGGTGAATCCCAGGACGAAGGCGACTGCCACCGAGCCCGTCTTGAACGCACGGCGTGCGCCGGTGTCCTCGGCCGCGCTGATGCCCGACATGTAGGAGAGGTAGCCCGGCACCAAGGGCAGGACGCAGGGCGACAGGAACGACACGACCCCGGCACCGAACGCGATCGCAACGTTCGGATCGGCCATCAGCTTGCGAGGTCCTCGAGAAGGCCCATCAGCGTGGCCTCATCCGAGAACGCTCCCGGCACGTGCTCCACGATCGTCCCTTTGGCATCGATGAGGAACGTCTCCGGCTGTCCGGTCAGCCCGTAATCACCCTCGATACGGCCGTCGAGATCCCGCACGCTCGGATACTCGAGGCCGTACTCATCGACGAACGCGATCGCATCCGAGCGCGCGTCGTTGATGTCGACACCGACGAAATGGATCCGGTCGCCGTAGCGGGCGTGCGCCTCTTTGAACCAGGGGGCTTCGTCCTTGCACGGCCCGCACCACGACGCCCAGAAGTTGAGGACCACAGGTTTTCCCTCCAGCCCGTCGAGCGACAGCGTCCCGGCACCCTCGAGCAGAGGCGCCTCGAACTCGGGGGCGTCGTCTCCCGGGGCGGGTGGGCCGCCCGTCTGCGCCAGGCCGAAAAGCAGCAGCGCGAGGAACGCGACCCCCGGCAGCAGGATCAGGGCAAACCGCAGGGCGGTGCGACCGGGGGCCGTGGCGAAGAGTGGCATCGGCGCCATCTTCGCGTGTGCCCCGGCTTAGCGGGACAAGGCTCTGGTTCGCATGCAAACGTAGGTCACACGATGCTACTTGACGCTATTTGACGTTAGCGGGGTCAAATGCTAGATTGTGTTCCCACACCGACCCGATCCCAGGAGGCGCCGCTATGACCTCTACGCCGCTGTCGTTGCTGGATGAGCTCGCCCCGCGGTCCCGGGACCGCCTCCTGGCGCGATCCGTCGAGCGGGTCCTCGCTCCGGGCGACCTCCTGCACATGGCGGGGGACCAACCGGAGCGGGTGCACCTGATCGAGGCCGGGGTCCTGAAGCTCACCGCACGCGATGCCGAGGGCGAGGAGACGATCGTCGGACTCGCGCTCCCGGGCGAAACGGTCGGCGAGATCGCCGCGCTCGACGGAGCCGGGCACCCGACCGATTGCTCCGCGGCGACACGCTCGCGCGTGGCCGGACTCGACGCCGGTCTCTTCCTCGAGGTCCTCCGCAGCGATCCCGCCGGAGCCCTGGCTCTCGCTCGGATGCTGGCCGGCCGTCTGCGGTGGTGCTCCGAAGCCGCCATGGAACGCGCCGCGTCCGAGGTCCCGGCGCGGCTCGCAGGCAGGCTCCTCGACCTCGCGCGCATGCTGGGCGACGCGAGCGGCTCCGGCATCGACGTCGAGATGCCCCTCGCCCAAGCAGATCTCGGACGACTCGCGGGGATGTGCCGCGAGAGTGCGTGCAAGACGCTCCGCACGTTCCGGCGTGACGGTCTCGTGGACTACAGCGGCAGGAAGCTCCGGATCCTTCGCCCGGACGCGCTCGAGCACATCAGGTGTGCCGGCCGCTACCGCTCCGGTCGTGCAGAACGCGCTTGAGGACCTTCCCGTTCTCGAGGTGCGGGAACTCATCGACGATCTCAACGGTCTCGGGGCACTTGAAGCGGGCGAGATGTCCCTTGCACACGTCCGCGATCTCTTCGGCGGTGGCCTCGGCACCGTCCTCCAACACGACGTAAGCCTTCACTCCCTCGCCGGTGTAAGCGTGAGGCACTCCGACCACGGCGGCCTCTGAGACCCGGGGATCCTTGAGCAGCGCCGCCTCGACCTCCGAAGGGAACACGTTGAACCCCGACACGATGATCAGGTCGCGCTTGCGATCGACGAGGTAGTAGAACCCCTCCTCGTCCTGCACCGCGATGTCCCCGGTGTGGAACCATCCGTCCCCGAGGACCGCGGCGGTCTCGTCGGGACGATGCCAGTAGCCCCCGAACACGTTCGGCCCTCGCACCACGACCTCCCCCGGATCTCCCAGGTCGACTTCGTTCCCCGCCTCGTCCAGGAGGCGAACCTCGACCCCGTTAAGCGGCAAGCCGACTGACCCGGGTCTCGGACCCGGCGCCATCCTGGTGCTCATCAGCGCCGGGGACGTCTCGGTGAGCCCGTACCCTTCGTAGATCTTGACGCCGGTGATCGCTCCGAACGAGGCCAGGACCTCGGGTGCCAGGGGGGCGGCCCCGGAAACCGCCAGGCGGACCGCCGAGAGGTCGTACTGCTCGACCCCAGGGGTGTTGACCATCGCGAGGTACATCGTGGGGGCACCGAACAGGACCGTCACCTTGTGTTCCACGATGGAGCGGAACGCGGGCACGGGATCGAACCGCTCGACGAGGATCCCCGTGGCTCCGTTCTTGACGAGGAGCGCGAGCGTCACGTTCAAACCGAAGATATGGAACAACGGCAGCCCCATGAACAGCACGTCGTCCTCGCCAACGGTGTCCTCGGGGATCGCCATCTGTTGCTCGACGTTGGCCATGAGGTTCCCGTGCGACAACATCGCGCCCTTGGCTTCACCGGTCGTTCCCGACGTATAGGCGAGCACCGCGAGGTCATCGGGCTCTGCCTCGAGCATCGCGAAGTCGGATCGGGAGTCGTCTGCCGTGGGCCGGTCCCCCCCCGCGCAAACCTGTTCGACACCGGGGCCCCCGGCGGCAGCCACTGCCGCCGGCGCTCCGCAGGGAGGAACACCGAAGCGGACCAT
>JBKJZQ010000028.1:0-10017 GCA_046715095.1 Actinomycetota bacterium
AGCGGGATGTGGAAGATCGCCGGCATCGTCGGCCAGCTGAAACCGACCGCGACCGCTCCGACGAATCCCGCCAGGATCTGGCCTTCACCGCCGATGTTGAACAATCCGGCACGGAACGCGAGGCCCACCGAGAGCCCGGCCAGCAGCAACGGGGTGGCGTTCACCAGGGTCTCACTGATCGCGTAGCGGCTGCCGAAGGATCCCTTGAACAGAGCGATGTATGCCTCGGACGCGGCCTCCCAGGAAAGGCTCAGTGCTCGCCCCGGGTTGGCCGTGAAGGAGGCCCAGGCTCTCAGAGTTTCCGGGTCGGTGAAGATGATGACGAGCGCTCCCACGAGGAGCGCGGCCACAAGGGCAAGGGTCGGCACGAGCAGAGATCGCGCGAGTTTCTTCACGGGCTCTCCTCTTTCGTCTCAGCCGGGGGCGGTGGGGGCGCCGTCGACCGTGGTTCGTCTCGCGATCCGGCCATGAGCCGGCCGACCTTCTCACGGGTGGCGTCCGCGCGTTCCAGCACTCCGACGATCTCTCCTGCGGACATCACCGCGATGCGGTCGGCCAGAGCCATGATCTCGTCGAGCTCCGAGGACACCAGCAGGACGCCGGCCCCTTCATCACGTTGGGCCACTATCCGTGCGTGGATGTACTGGACCGAGCCCACGTCCAACCCGCGCGTCGGTTGGGACGCGATCAGGAGCCGCTGGGCATGGGTGAACTCGCGGGCAACGATCATCTTCTGCTGGTTGCCTCCGGACAGTGTGGAGGCGGGGGAGTCTGCCGATGGGGTGCGGATGTCGAAATCCTCGATGAGCTTCGTGGCCGATCGCTTGATGGCCGTTCGATCGGTCACGATGCCCTTCGAGAACGGTCGCTCTCGGTAGGTGTTCAACACCAAGTTGTCTGCGATCGAGAAGGCCCCGATCATGCCGTCGGCTTGGCGGTCCTCCGGGATGTGGGCGACGTCCATCTTGAAGAGCTTGGCGGGGGACGCGCCGGTGACGTCTTCGCCTTCGAGCGTCACCTTCCCGGACTCGACCTTTCGCAGACCGGTTAGAGCCTCGATCAGTTGGGTCTGTCCGTTGCCCTGGACTCCGGCGACCGCGAGTATCTCCTTTGCCCTGACCTCGAAGTCGACCCCGTTCACCACCTTCATCCCGCGGTCGTCCAGGACGTTCAGATCTTCGACCGTCAGCACGGGATCGCCCGGCTTCGATGGGGTCTTGGAGACTTCGAGTTGAACGTCTCTACCGACCATCATGGTGGCCAGTTCCTGCTGATCGGTTTCGGCTGGAGTGGTGCTTCCGACCACCTCGCCACGTCGCAGGACGACGATCCGGTCCGCGATCTCAAGCACTTCCTTGAGCTTGTGGGAGATGAAGATGATGGCTCGTCCGGAGTCCCTCAAGGACTTGACGACCCTGATCAGATCGCGGATCTCCTGAGGGGTCAGAACGGCGGTGGGCTCGTCGAGGATCAAGCAGTCCGCATTGCGGTACAGAGCCTTGAGGATCTCGACGCGTTGCTGCACGCCCACGGGGAGGTCCTCGATGACTGCTTCGGGGTCAACGTGGAGGCCATGCTCTTCGGATAGCGACCGGAGCCGCTCGGCAGCCTTGTCTTCGTCGAGTCGTCCCAGCCCCTTGGTTTCCTCGAGCCCGAGCATCACATTCTCGATCACGTTGAATACGGGGATCAGCATGAAGTGCTGATGCACCATCCCGATGCCTGCCGCGATCGCGCCGGCAGGGCTCGAGAACTCGACCTTTTCGTCGTTGATGTAGATGCCGCCCTCGGTCGCTCCGTAGAGACCGAAGAGGACGTTCATCAGCGTCGACTTACCGGCACCGTTCTCCCCCAGCAACGCAACGATCTCACCGCTCGAAACGGTGAGGTTGACGTCCTTATTGGCAACCACGCCCGGGAAACGCTTGGTGACACCGCGGAGCTCGACCTTCACAGGGCATGCTCCGACACATATCCCTCGTCGTCTCCCGGGCGGATCGCTATCACTATTCGGTTATCGGATCAGCCGCCGACGGGGATAGATCCGTCGATGATGCCGGCCTTTACTTCCTCGATCGTGGTCTTGATCGCATCCGGAATCTCGCTGTCGAACTCGTGGTACGGAGCGATGCCCACACCCTCGTTCTCGAGCGTTCCGACGTACAGGCCACCTTCGAAGGTGTCGTTGAGCGCAGCCTCGATGGTGTCGAAGACCGCGTTGTCCATGTTCTTCATGACGCTGGTCAGGAGCAGGTCGCAGATGTCCGGGGCGCTTACGCAACCGTCGGTGTCGACCCAGATCATCGATGCGTTGCCTGCCTCACGGACCGCTTCCGCGGCGCCGAGGCCGACCGGGCCGGCGACCGGCATGATGATGTCGGCGCCTTCGTCAAGGAGCCCCTGCGTGACTTGCTTGCCCTTGTCGAGGTCCTCGAACGACTCGGTGAAGAGACCGTCCTGATCGGCGGAGCTCCAACCCTTGAGCTCGACCGCGGCACCGGCCTCGGCGTTCCACCAGTTCATGCCGGCTTCGAAACCGTTCTCGAAGATCGTGACCGGCGGGATGTTGAGCCCGCCGAAGGTTCCGAGGACTCCGGTCTCCGACATGCCGGAAGCCAGCACGCCTGCGAGGAACGCGGCCTCGTCAGTGGCAAAGGTCAGCTCCTTCGCGTTGTCGAAGGTGACGTCTTTGAAGTCGGCGTCGGCGAAGGCGACGTCGACGATCGCGAACTTCTGGTCGGGGTTGGCCTCGGCGGCGGCCGCTGTGGCGTCACCCAGCAGGAATCCGACCGTGATGATCAGGTCGCAGTCGTCCTGGAGGAACGTGTTGATGTTCGGCTCGAAGTCGGCATCGCTCTGCGATTCCAGAACCTTTGCCGTGATGCCCAGCTCTTCTTCAGCCCTCTGCATACCTTCAAATGCGGTCTGGTTGAAGGACTTGTCGTCGACACCTCCGGTGTCGGTTACCTGGCATGCGGTGAAGTCAACTTCCTCTACCGGGTCGCTCCCTGTGTCGGCTGGCGTTTCCTCGTCGGCGCAGGCTGCTGCTACCAGCGACAGCACCATGAGCATCGCGATGAACCACGTGGCTCTCTTTCGCAAGATGTTGTTCCTCCCTTTCGTTCTATCCTTTAGCCCCCTCGATCGACGGACCGAAGCCGCGAGCGAGGGGTCCTACTCCAGTCGTACGGACCGAGTCAGCATATGAAAGACAAGCCCCGGGCGGTAGGGGCAATAAGGGCCTCGATATAGTTCGGTCATGAGGATCTATACGAAAAAGGGCGACGACGGAACTACCGGGCTGCTCTACGGGGGCCGCGTGGCCAAGGATGACGCCCGCACCAAGGTCTACGGAACCCTCGACGAGACCGTGTCCGCCCTCGGGATCGCCCGGGCCGGGGGTTTGACCCCCAAGGGCGAGGCCATCGTGATCCGGATCCAACGGGAGATGTTCATAACCGGTGCCCAACTGGCGACCTCCGAGGAGAACCAGTCGAAGCTCACCGAGGGCGTCTCGAAGGTCGATGCCGGCATGACGAAACGGGCCGAAGACGACATCGACTCCCTGATCGAGGCCCACCCGCTCCCTCAGGAGTTCATCCTCCCGGGGGCCACCATGGGGTCGGCGGGGCTCGATCTCGCGCGCTCCACGATCCGGCGAGCCGAACGTCAGGCGGTCACGATGGACCGGGAGGGCCTGGTGCCCGATCCCGAGATCCTCAGGTACCTCAACCGGGTCTCCGACCTCCTGTTCGCCCTCGCGCGGTACGAAGAGTCCGAGCAGGGCCTCAGGGCCGATCCCTCGCGGGAACGATGAGCTCGGAGCCCTACCTGTTCTGCCCCAGGTGCGGCAACCCGCTGCCGGAGCAGGGTGACGATAGCGGCGTCACTTGCTCGTGCGGGAGAAGGTGGTACCGGAACCCAGCCCCCACCGCCGGTTGCGTCATCACCCGGGACGGCAAGGCGTTGATCACCCAGCGAGGCAGTGACCCCGAGAAGGGTCGTTACGACATCCCGGGCGGGTTCATCGAGATCGGCGAAACGCCCGTCGAGGCGATCGAACGGGAGCTCATGGAGGAGTTGAACGTGGAGGTCGAGGTCACGGACGACGACTACCTCCAGGCCGTTCCACATCGGTACGGGGATGACGGAACCTGGACGCTCGCCTTCGGTTTCAAGGCCCGGCTCGTGTCGGGGGAGTTGAAGGCTGGGGACGATGTAGCCGCTTTCAGATGGGTAAGCAATGATGAACTGGATGATCTCGATTTCGCGTGGGAGCACGACCGGGAACTAGTGCGAAAGGTGCTTGCCGATGGCTGACGTACTCGAACGGATGAAGAAGTACGACCTTAGCGAGGAGGATCTTGCCCGCATGCTGTCGGCCGGCCGGGTCGTGATCGGCGCCCTGCTGATGCTGTCGCCGGCGAAGGTGATGAAAGTGTGGACGGGAGATGCGCCCACCCCCGGACTCAAGCACGTGGCGCGCAGCCTGGGGGCCAGGGACATCGCCATCGGGACCGGCACGCTGGTGGCGCTCGAGCGCGGGAAAGATGTCGGCCGCTGGCTTCAGGCGCAGGCGATATCCGATGCTTCCGACGCCCTGGGGACCGTCATCGCCTTCAAGCACATGCCGCGCCTGGGTCGCTGGGCGACCCTCGCGCTCGAAGTCGGGGCCGCTTATCTAGGTCTCGAGCTGGCGGCAGCGTTCGACGACGACTGATGAGCGAGTCAGTGCTCGCCCCCCGTAGCCGCACGCCCTCCGCGATCGGGAAATATGCGTCGTTAGACCTTCCTCAACGTCGCGCTGAGATGGTGTTCGAGCCCCTGTCCGGCTGCGGCCATAAAGAAGTCGTAGTTGAGCTCGTCGCCGGCCACCTCGATGATCCGCCGGGTCGCCTCCAGCAGCTTGGCGCTCGAGGTCGTGGCGACGGACGTGCTGGCTAGCTCGATCCGGGGGTTCTCGAGAGTCCCCTCACAGATCTCGACGGCCCCGAAGGGGTGCGCCAGGACCAGCTCGATCCGTCCGTCCACCGGACGTAGGTACCCGGTCTCGGCATGCATCGGCGTCCCCTCCGGCGAGCGCGTGCGCTGGGAGTAGATGAGGAACGGCTTTCCGTTGTGGGAGAACGTCACCTCTTCTTCGTAGGTGAAGTCCGGGGTCGTGGGGTAGTGGCCTCGTCCCTCGCCCTTCCATGTCCCGAGCAGGAAGCTCACCGGCGCGATCGCATCGTGAGGAGCAGACATAGCGCCACAGTAATCCCGTGACGCGCGTTCTGTGCCGGGGCCGTTCATGCGTAATACGCTGCGGTCCACGATGGCCTGGCCGTTCGAACCCCACCACGACGAGCTCCGAGCGTCCGTGCGCGCGTTCGTCGATGGTGAACTTGCGCCGCACGCGGACGAGTGGGAGGCAGACGGGTACTTCCCCGACTCGGTGTTCCGCAGGATGGGGGAACTGGGGTTCCTCGGCCTCTCTTATCCCGAGGAGTACGGAGGCGGCGGAGGCGACTATCTCTGCAACGTCGTTCTCGCCGAAGAGCTGAGCCGATGCGATTCCGGCGGCGTCGCCATGGCGATCGCGGTCCAGACCGACATGGCGGTCCCGCCCGTCCATAGGTTCGGGTCCGAGGAGCAGAAGAAGAAGTACCTGACCGCCGCGATCAGCGGCGAGAAGATCTTCTGCTTGGGGATCTCGGAGCCCGATGCCGGTTCCGACGTCGCGGGGATCAAGACAACGGCGAAGAAGGTCGAGGGCGGCTGGGTCGTCAACGGAGCGAAGCTGTGGATCACCAACGGCAAGCGCGCTGATTGCATGACGCTGGTAGCGAAGACCGATCGCGACGCGGGACACCAGGGCATCTCGCTCTTCATCGTCGATACCGACACTCCCGGCTACCACGTAAGACGAACCCTCGACAAACTTGGGATGCACGCATCGGACACGGCGGAGATCTCCTTCACCGACATGTTCCTGCCGGACGATGCGCTGCTGGGCAACGAAGGCGAAGGGTTCTACAACATCTCCTGGGAGCTCCAGGGTGAGCGCTTGATCGGCGCGGCCGGCACGATCGCCGGCGCTCGGCGCACGCTCGATGCGGCGATCGCCTACGCGAAAGAGAGGAAGACGTTCGGCAAGCCCATCTCCAAACACCAAGCGGTGCGCCACGCGCTCGCCGAGATGGCGACCGAGATCCAGGCCGCTCAGCAACTGGTCTATCTCGCGGCGTGGAAGGTGAACCGGGGGGAGTATCCGGTGCGCGAGATCTCGATGGCGAAGCTCCTCACCGGTGAGGTCTCCTGGAAGGTGTCCGACCGCGCCCTTCAGGTCTTCGGGGGATACGGCTACTCGATGGAGTTCCCGGTCCAGCGCGCGTGGCGAGATTCGAGGTTGATCAGGATCGGTGGCGGTACCGACGAGGTCATGAGAGAGGTCATCGGCCGGATGGAGGGATTGTGAGCCTCGGCCGGTTCGGCGCCGCTCCGCCGAGCGACGGTCGTGACGCGCTCTTCAGTGAGGAACACGAAGCGCTCAGGAGATCGGTGCGCGCGTTCGTCGAGAAGGAGCTGGTTCCTCACGCGGGGGAATGGGACAAGGCGGAGGCGTTCCCCAGGGAGATCTTCGAGCGCGTGGGCGGGCTCGGGTTCTTCGGAATGAAGTTCCCCGAGGAGGTGGGTGGCTCAGGGCCGGATCTGATCGCCGACGCGGTCGTGACCGAGGAGCTCGCCAGGTGCGGCTCGGGCGGCGTGGCGGCCGCACTCGGGGCTCACAAAGACCTTGCCTGTCTCTACGTCTCTAACTTCGGTTCTGCCGAGCAGCACAAGCGCTGGCTGACCCCTGCGATCGAAGGGAAGTCGATCGGCGCGTTCGCGGTCACGGAGCCCGACGCCGGGTCCGATGTCGCCGGGCTAAAGACGAGGGCGGTCCGGGACGGCGACGATTGGGTGATCGACGGATCGAAGACCTTCATCACCAACGGGGCGTGGGCGGATTTCGTCGTCGTCGCTGCCAAGACCGATCCGGACGCGGGCCACGAGGGACTGACGCTCTTCGTGGTCGAGCAAGGCACTCCCGGTTTCGAGCAGAAGCGGATCAGGATGCTCGGCTGGCGACCGAGCCAGACGGGGGAGCTGACCCTGTCGTCCGTCCGTGTCCCCGACTCACACAGGCTCGGCGAGGTCGGTTCCGGCTTCTACGCGATCATGCAGAACTTCGCGTGGGAGCGGGTATCGATGGCACTCGGACAATCGTCCGGAGCTCAGCACATCTATGAGATCGCCAAGCAGTACGCGCTCGAGCGAACGGCGTTCGGACGTCCGGTCGGGAAGTTCCAGGTCTGGCGGCACCGGTTTGCCGACATCGCGACGCGCATCGAAGCCGGTCGTGCGATGACGTACGACGCTCTCCGGAAGATCGCCTCGGGTGAGGATGCTCTGCGCGAGGTGGCGATGGCCAAGCTCTATACGAGTGAGGTTGCCTTTAAGGTCGCCGACGAATGTGTCCAGATCCACGGCGGATACGGGTACGTGACCGAGTTCCCCGCGGAACGTGCTCTACGCGACGCGCGCCTCGGGCCGATCGGAGGCGGTACCTCCGAGATCATGAAGGAGATCATCGGGCAAACACTCGGCTTGTAGCGTCGTCCTCTATACGCACCATCGCGGCGAGCTCTCGCCCGATGGCCACCGAGCCCTCCTGGGTCTCGATCGTCATCGGACCGTCCATCGGCGCGATCTCCATGACCATGACCTTGACCCCTGGGCGGATACCGATCTTGTCGAAGTAGGGGAGCACGTCTTCCTTGAGTTCCGAGATCTGGGACACGACCCCCCCCTCTCCCGTGTTGAAGTCCGAGAGCCGGCTCAGTTTGCGGAGATCGACCGGGCAGATCGGATGACCGTGCGGGCAGTAGTCCGGATACCCGAGGGCCTTGGCCATCGCTTCCTCCACCCTCGAGGACAGGGCGTGCTCGAGTTTGTGCGCTTCACCGTGGACCTCGTACCAGGCCATCCCCAGCTGCTGGACGAGGAGGCATTCGATGAGCCGGTGCCGCCGGAGCATCGTGTGCGCCAGCCTCCGTCCATCGGGTGTGAGGAGGATGGAACCACCCTTCTCCTTCGTCAGGTAGCCCTCACCAGCGAGCCGCTTGAGCATCTCGGATGCGGACGGCAACGATACCTCGAGGATCCCGGCCAGCACCGTTGCGGTGATGCGCTCGCCGTCCTCCTCGAGCCGCTTGGTCTCCTCGAGATAGTCCTCGACCCCCCTCATCCCCCCAGTCTACGGGAGGTCTTGTGCGGTTGTGCTACCGTTCCACCCGTTGAGTTCCAGAAGGCACGCTTCCCAGGTGGCCCGCATCGCGGTCGCCCTCGGACTTCTCCTGATGGGGTTGGTGCCCGCCTTTTCGGGTGTGGCGACCGGCCAGGAGAAGCTGTCCGACCTCGAGGCCCGGATGAACGAGATCCAGGGTGACCTCAACGCGGCCACTCAAGAACTCGAGGATCTGCACGCGGAGGAAGAGGAGATCGCGAGCCGCGTTCAGCAGCTCGAGGAACGCCAGAAGTACCTCGAGAAGCAGAAGGCGGAGATGATGGATCAGGTCGTCGAGGCCGCAACCATCCTCTACAAGAACGGTAATACCTCGACGATCGAGGCCCTTTTCAGCGCCGAGAGCTTCGGGGAGTTGTCCAACGGTATCGAGCTGCTGTCTAAGGTTTCCGAGCACGATCGCAGCGCCTTCGTCAAGTTCTCGAGGCTCCAGACGGAGCTCAGTGCGGTGGCAGCCGATCTCGGCCAACAGAAGAAGCAGCTTGCCGAGGCTGAGGAGGCCATGGCGGCCAAAGCCGACGAGCTGCAGTCGCAGCGAGACGCGGTCGGCGCGGAATGGGAAGAGCTCAAGGCCGACCTAGCCGCCCAGGAGCAACCCACCGCGCCGGCGCCTTCCGGAGCGTCGTCACCTGCCCCAACGTTCCGCGGGAACCTCGCTTGTCCCGTGTCGGGCCCCGTTTCCTTCATCGATTCTTGGGGTTATCCGCGCTCGGGGGGCAGAACGCACGAGGGCGTGGACCTCATGGCCGACTACGGCCAGCCGACGGTCGCCATCGTCAGCGGGACGATCACCTTCGCCGGCTACGGCGACTCGGCCGGCAACTGGATGTCTCTTTCTGGGGACGACGGCAACGTCTACTGGTACATGCATCATCAGAGGAACATCGTGACCTCGGGTCGCGTCCTGATCGGGCAACAGATCGCCGAGGTCGGAGACACCGGGAACGCTGTCGGGACCCCTCATCTCCACTTCGAGTACCACCCGGGCGGCGGCTCGGCGGTTAACCCGTATCCGATCGCCGCCGCGGCCTGCTTCTAGCAGCGCGATACTTTCTTCCTATGGCAGAACACCAGCAGCGCCTCGTCGATCGTCTGGCAGACCCTTCCTATATCGCCGATCTGACCGAGAGTTCGGTTGAGGAGCTCAAGGAGATGCGCTCGGAAGCCCGCGAGGGTGAGGGCGATATCTCGTTCGAACGCCGTCTCGCTCAAGCGAGGATCGACATCCTGACGGCCGAGCTCGAACGCCGCAGCGGTGATTCGGAGGATGCCTCCGACATCGTCAAGCGGTTGCCGGAGATCCTGGGAGCCAAGCTTCAGCCACGAGGCGACAATCCGCTGCCGGACAGAGCGCCCGGCTCCACCGTGCCGAGGAACGCGGACGTGCCCAGGCGGCGGATCGAGGAGATCGCAGGAGAGCAGACCCTCGCGAAGCTCCCGAAGCTGACCCCCGACGAGATCAAGGTCATCGTTTCGACGCTGGCCGAGCACGAGACCAACCTGTCCACCAAACGCAAGAAGATCCACGACGTGATCGATGCGATCCAGGCAGAGATCGTTAGGAGATACGTCTCGGGCGACGCCGAGTTGGGCTGATTTGGCCGGGAGCTAAGTAGCCCGGACGCTCCTGCGGTTCCTTGTTTGTTTGGTCGGTAGCCGAGGCGACCGACTCTCGCCGTCCCCTAGTGCCT
>JBKJZQ010000029.1:0-6696 GCA_046715095.1 Actinomycetota bacterium
AGCCCGGACTTGCTCATGTTGAGCTCGCCTGCCAGGCGCCCGATCGTGAGTCCTTCGAGGCCCTCGACCGATGCGATAGAGACGGCTCGTTCGAGGATCTGGTCCCGCTTCGTAGAAGGCATCAGGCACTCCCGGGTAGTCCGTCCGACCGTTCGGACGATATCCACAAGCCCCTTCGGATAGCCGGATTTGCGAAAGTAAGAACGGAGGACCGTAATTCCCTAGCTTGGTCTCATCTCGGGAATCTTGCTTATGCGATCGCGCCGAAGCAGACCGCTCATCAGAACGCTCGGTGATCCCGACGCAGCTAGGAAGGACCAGCGCAGCCAGCAGCAAGATCCAGGTGCGCCTAATCATCAGAAGCCGCCGGCCCATGAGAGACGCGTCAGGGGGCAGCACGCCCTGGGTGATGGGCGAAGCGCGGAGGCCGCCGCTCAGACTCGGACAACCCGGACATCAGCGAGCTGATCGAAGTCGATGTCCTGCGTGTACACGGGAAGATCATGAGTGACGGCGGTAGCGGCGATCCAAGCATCCATGATCTTCGGCTTTCTCCCTCGTTCTCGAGCATCGGCCACGATCGTGGCGAAGTTACGGGCAACGTCCTTGTCGACCGGCAAAGCATCGAAGCTGCGCTCGAACTCTGACAGCGACCGCATCCGTTGGGCCCTCACCCGTGGCTCGTCCGCCAACAACACCCCGATGTGCAACTCGGCAAGTGTCACGACCGAGATGGCGGACTCCTCGGGAAGCGCTCCAAGCGGACGGCCCTGCTCGCGTGCGATCAGAACTGTCGTGTCGAGAAGGCCTTTCAAAGCTCCTCGATCGTCGCACCAAGCACGGCATCGACGTCGCGCTTGAAACCTTCGTCCAAGGGGGCCTCACGCAAGAGGCGCTCGACGTCCGCGCGGGGAACGAACCGGCGCCCCCCGGATACCGGCACAAGGTCGGCCACAGGGCGACCCTTGACGGTCACCCGCAGGCTCTTCCCCTGGGCGACCTCCTTGAGGATCCGGGAGATGTCGTTGCGAAGCTCCCGTTGAGGGATCTCACGTTCCGGCTTCGACATGCTACAAGCGTAGCACACCGTAGGAGAAGTGGTCGAGCTAGTACTCGGGCAGCGGGCGCTTCGGACGTAGATACGGGATCGCTTCCACCGCGACGATCGCGGCGAGGATGAGACCGGCTCCGACCCATCCAGCCGGGGCCAGCGTCTCGTCCTTGAGGAGCCACGAGAAGAACCCCGCGAACGCCGGTTCGGCGGCGAGGATCAGCGCCGTGCGGGCCGGGGGTGCGTGCTGCTGCGCATAGGTCTGCACGAAGAACCCAAGGGCACTCGCGATGAACGCGGTGACGGCGAGCGCCAGCCAGACCTGAGCCGAGTCCGGCATCTCGATGTCTCCCTGGCCCCCGGCGATCACGAGGCAGACGAAGCCGCAGACACCGAGCTGGACCGCTAGCAAAGCTCCCGTGTCGTAGTCCTTGACCGCCCGGTCCGTCACGAGGATGTGCAGGGCGAACGAGCACGCGGTGACCAACACCAGTGCATCGCCGGAGTTGAAACCCTCCGAGCCCGACAGGAGGTAGAGGCCGAACGCCGAGACGAGAGCCGCCATCCAGGCTGCGGCACCGGCACGCTGCCGCAGGAGGATCGCTCCGAAGATCGGCGTGAGCACCACGAACAGCCCGGTGATGAAACCGGTGTTGGACGAGGTCGTCCGGTCGAGACCGAGCGTCTGAAACGCGTACCCGGTCGTGAGGAAGATCCCCATACCGACTCCTGCCAGCCACCCGGAAGCGGGAAGTGCGGCGAGCTTCTTCCGAAAGATGAACGCCACGAGGAGTGACGCCGGGATGAAGCGGAACGCTAGGAACGTGAAGGTTGGAAGGCGTCCGATCGCGTCTTGCACCATGGGGAACGTGAGCCCCCACACCATCGCGATCCCGAGGAGCGCCAGTTCGGCGATATGGAAGCGCTCGACGGTTCCGCGGGTCTCGGTCACCGGCTGAATGTACCGGTCTGCCGCCACCGTCGAGATCAGTTGGTCTGGGGGAACCCCAGGTCCACACCACGTTGCGATGGATCGGGCCAGCGGGCGGTTACGACTTTACCTCTCGTGTAGAAGTGCACACCCTCTTTGCCGTGAACGTGACTATCGCCGAAGAGCGACGCCTTCCATCCACCGAACGAGAAGAACGCCATCGGAACCGGGATCGGCACGTTGATACCGACCATCCCGACCTCGACATCGTGCTGGAACATGCGCGCCGCGCCCCCGTCGTTCGTGAAGATGGCGGTCCCGTTGCCGTACGGGTTGGCGTTGACGATGTTCAGCGCCTCTTCGTAGGTCTCCGTCCTCACCATGATGAGCACGGGGCCGAAGATCTCGTCCGTGTAAATGGTCATCTCGGTCGTGACGTTGTCGAAGAAGCAAGGGCCGATGAAGTAGCCGCTCTCGTGACCGTCGATCTTGAGGTCGCGACCATCGATCGCAAGGTCTGCTCCCTCCGTCAGTCCGGTCTCGATGTAGGAGGCAACCTTGTCCCTTGCCTGAGCCGTCACGAGTGGACCCATCTCCGTATCGGGATCTCCGCCGGGGCCGACCTTCAGCTTCTCGACCCGTTCCTTCACCCTGCCGAGCAACGCGTCGCCCGCGTCGCCGACCGCCACTACCGCCGAGATCGCCATGCATCGTTGGCCGGCGGACCCATACGCAGCCGAGACCGCGGCATCGGCCGCCAGATCCATGTCGGCGTCCGGCAACACGACCATGTGGTTCTTGGCACCGCCGAGCGCCTGGACCCGTTTCCCATGGCTCGCCGCGGTTTCGTAGATGTACCTCGCTACCGGGGTCGATCCCACCGAGCTGATCGCGGCAACATCCGGGTGGCCGAGCAACGAGTCAACCGCGACCTTGTCCCCGTGAACCACCTGGAACACGCCGTCAGGAAGCCCTGCCTTCCCGAACAGCTCGGCAAGAAGATTGGCCGTCGACGGATCCTTCTCGGACGGCTTGAGGATGAACGAGTTCCCGCACGCGATCGCCACCGGGTACATCCACATAGGGACCATCGCCGGGAAGTTGAACGGCGTGATACCGGCGACGACCCCGAGCGGTTGACGGATCGAGTACGAGTCGACCGCGTGTGACACGTTCTCGGAGAACTCGCCCTTGAGCAGATGTGGGATGCCACAGGCGAACTCGACGACTTCGAGTCCCCGGTTGATCTCGCCCAGGGCGTCCGAACGAACCTTGCCGTGCTCCGATGTGATCGTGGTGACGATGTCCTCGAGGTGCTCTTCCACAAGGCCCCGGTAAGCGAAGAGGATCTTCGCCCGCTGCATCATCGAAGAGTTACGCCACTCTTGGAAAGCGTTCTTGGCGACGGCGACCGCGGTATTGACCACCCCGGGGTCGGCGAACGCGACCTGCGCGGTGCGCTCCCCGGTAGCCGGGTCGTAGACGTCGCCGAGCCGGTCGGGACTGGCGTCGTACTCGCGGCCCCCGATCCAGTGGTTGACGATCTTCATGACGGGTCACGCCCCTTCATGAAATGGCCTCGAGGGACTCGATCAAGCGCGTGCAGCCGTCGTCCGCCTGTTCCATCAAGATCGTCATCGGAGGGCTCACCCGCAGCGTGTTGCCGTAGAGGCCGCCCTTGCCGATCAGGAGGCTGCGCTTCTTGGTCTCCTCCATCACCTTTGCGGCGAGGGCGGGGGCCGGTTTCATGCCGCCGGGTTCGACGAGTTCGACACCCATCATGAGGCCCTTGCCGCGCACGTCACCCACGATCGCGCTGCTCTCCTGGTACTCGCGTAGACGCCCGAACATGTGCTCGCCGATCTTCTTGGCGTTGGTCTGAAGATCGTTGTCGAGCATGAAGTTGAGGTTGGCGAGCGCCCCCGCGGTCGACAGCGGGTTGCCACCGAACGTCGAGATCGAGTTGGCGTTGATCGAGTCCATGATCTCGCCGCGGGCGATGACTCCGGCGATCGCCAGGCCATTACCGATCCCCTTGGCGAACGTGATGATGTCCGGAGTGATGTCGTGAGCCTGGAAACCCCAGTAGTGGTCACCGGTCCGGCCCCACGCGGTCTGCACCTCATCGGAGATGAAGAGGATCCCGTACTCGTCGAGGACCTCCTTCATCGCTCCGAAGAAACCGTCGGGTGGCGTAGCGAACCCTCCAACCCCCTGGATCGGCTCGGCGATCATGCAGGCGACGTCGCCCGAGGTCGTGGTCTCGAGGACGTTGCGCAGATCATCTGCACACGCCTTGATGAACTGATCGTCGGGAAGATGTCCGAACGGGCTGCGGTACTTGTAGCCCGAGTGCACGTAGCTGACGCTCAACGGGGTGTTGGCGGACGGGGACCAGCCGCGGTTCCCGGTCACGGCAACCGTAGCGAAGGATCTCCCGTGGTAGCTGTTCCTCAGGGCGAGGATCTGACTCGAGCGACGATACGTCGACGAGATGAGCATGGCAGTCTCGTTCGCCTCGGTGCCCGAGTTGCAGAAGAAGACCTTGGCGTCGGGGATCGTCGAGAGTTCGGCCAGCCGCTCGGCGAGCTCGATCTGTGGCTCGATGAGGTACGCGGTCGATGAATGGAGCATCTTGTCGGCCTGGGCCTTAACGGCTTCAACCACCTCGGGAAGCGCGTGGCCCGACGCGGTCGTGAGGATCCCGCCGAAGAAGTCGAGGTACTCGTTCCCGTCCACGTCCCAGACCCGCAGGCCCTCTCCGTGGTCGAGCGCGACCGGCTCGTCGTAGTAGAGCGCGATCCAGTCGGGCATGACCTTGCGGTGTCTGGCTAGGAGCGACTTCGAATCGGACATTCCTCTTCCCTCCCTGTGGGTTGGGTCCACCTTACCGAGCGGGCCCCTTGCGGGTAAATCCGGACGTCCCGGAGCCGAGGGTGATTGCCTTCCCTATATATGGCGACCGCGGCCCACAGAGGACCCTCGAACGCGACGATCGTGCGGATCGTTCTCGTTGTCGCGGCAACGTTGCTTCTGCTCTACGGCGTCTACATCGTCAAGCACATCCTGATGCTGGTCCTCGTCGCCGCTTTTCTCGCCGCCGGCCTGGACCCCGCGGTCCGCCGGCTGGAGAAGATGGGCATGAGGCGGAGCTTCGCCATCGCGACCATCTTCTTAGGGGCGGTCGGCTTCATCGCCGCCTTCATCTCGGCGGTGATTCCACCCCTCGTCGATCAGATCACTGCTTTCGCCGGCAACCTTCCCGATTACATCCGGAACCTGGGGCAGGACAACCCGCGCATCAAGGAATGGATCAGCTCGAACAACATCGCGGACAACCTTCAGTCCGCTGTCTCCGACATCCCAAAGAACATCGGAGGATCACTGGGCAACGTGGTCGGGATCGCGGGGTCGGTCCTCTCCGCGCTGTTCAACGGTTTAACGGTGATGATCCTTACGATCTACTTCCTGTCGAGCCTGTCGCATATCCGGGAAGGCTCCTTGAAGCTCGTCCCGCGCAGTAAGCGAGGGAAAGTGAGCGAGCTGCTCGATCCGATCCTCGAGAAGATCGGCGGCTATATCGCAGGACAGATCTCGGTGGCGCTGCTCGCCGGCATCCTCGCGTTCCTGTTCCTGTTGATCGTCGGTATGCCGTTCCCGGTCGCGCTCGCCCTGTGGGTGGCCATCTCCGCTCTCATCCCGATGGTCGGTGCGACCTTGGGAGCGATCCCCGCGGTGATCGTCGCCTTCTTCACGTCGACGGGACTCGGCATCGGAACCCTCGTGTACTTCATCGTCTATCAGCAGGTGGAGAACTACGTGATCGCGCCGAGGATCATGACGCGGGCCGTGGACATCTCTCCCGCGGCGGTGCTTCTGTCGGCTCTCATCGGAGGCAGTCTGCTGGGCTTCGTGGGCGCCTTGATGGCGATCCCTACCGCGGCATCGCTGAAGCTGATCTTCCAGGAGGTCGTGCTGCCGCGAACGGAGAAGGCCTGAGTTAGTGCCGCATCGGCACTAGGCCCGCGGCCCGATCCGAGTCACGGGGGATCTTCCTTCGCCGTTCGAGAACTGATCAGCGCGGTAGCCACCAACCAGGCGAACGCGGTCGCGGCAAGAGGGAGGCCGATCCCCAGCGCGGCGCCCATCCAACCCGGGGGCTCGAAGGCGGCCACGAACAAGGCGACGAGAACGAGGACCCCGAACAGCGCGACGACCGCGATCGAGAGCGCGAGCACCCACTTGGTGGCTTGGTCAGCTGCTTCTCTGTCGTTCGGGGTCTTGTCCATACCTCGGTTCCTCTGCGCTCCACTATCCATGAAGACGTATCGGACGTTAGAAAGGTTTCCCCGATTCGAACCCGATTACGCCTTCTTCTCTGTCACCGGACCGACACCCAAAGGATAGGCCCGGCCGCGATCAATCGGTTCCCTACCTTCGGCTGCCGGCGAGCGACGGCCTCGGGCCCGCCGCCCAACCCCACGGTGCGATAGAAACCTATCCATGTCGATCACGCCGGACACCAAGGATTGGACGTGGGTGCTCGAGAACGAGTGCCCCGAGTGTCACTTCGAAGTGAGGCTGTTTCCCAGGGAAAGGATCGGATCGATTAACCGTGCCAACGCGGCCGCCTGGGGACCTGTTCTCGCCCACCCGAAGGCCCGGATCCGGCCGGCCGAGGACACGTGGTCGGCACTCGAGTACGGATGTCATG
>JBKJZQ010000030.1:0-13476 GCA_046715095.1 Actinomycetota bacterium
CCGGCCGGGAGCCTCGATTCCACCTTTACGCCCGAAGACTACAGAGTGAAGGTCCGGGCGCGTGGGTCATCCGCAGGCTCAACCGCTGCCCCCCGGAGTCGGGGTGAGTAGCATCTTCCTGTGAATCTAGGATCTGCTCCCCCGAGGGAGACCATCCTCCACGTCGACATGGATGCCTTCTACGCATCCGTCGAGGTCGCCAAGGATCCCTCGCTGAGCGGCAAGGCCGTCGTGGTCGGGGGCCTCGGTGGCCGAGGGGTCGTGACCTCAGCGTCGTACGAGGCGCGCTCGTTCGGGGTCACTTCGGCGATGCCGATCGTTCGGGCGAGGCGCCTGTGCCCGGGTGCGATCTTCCTGCCGAACGACTTCACGGCGTATACGGACTTCTCCCGGAAGATCCGGGATGTGTTCCTTTCCTACACGCCTCTGGTCGAGCCCTTGTCGCTCGACGAGGCGTTCCTCGACGTGGCCGGTTCGCTGAAACTCTTCGGCGATCCGGTAACGATCGGACGCCGGATCAAGGACGACATCGCGTCCCTGGGGCTGCCATGCACGGTCGGTATCGCGGCCAACAAGTTCCTCGCCAAGCTCGCGTCCCAGAAGGCGAAGCCGGACGGACTTCTTCTCGTTCCGGCCGACCGCATCGAGGAGTTCTTGCATCCCTTGTCCGTCACCGCGTTGTGGGGCGTAGGGGAGCGAACCGGAGAGGCCCTCAGGAGGCTCGGGTTGAAGACGGTGGCGGACGTTGCCGCGATGCCCCGAAGAACCCTCCAGCGAGCCCTAGGGGACTCCCTGGGTGCCCATCTGTCCGACCTCGCGGGCGGGATCGACGACCGAGCCGTCACCCCCCACGAGCCGGCAAAGAGCGTTGGGTCCGAAGAGACGTTCTCCCACGATCTCGACGCGGCTCCCGACATCCTTCGAGAGATCTTGAGGCTCAGCGAAAGGACGGCGGGTCGACTCCGTGGCACCGATCTGTGCGGCCGTACCGTGACGCTCAAGGTGAGGTTCTCCAACTTCAAGACGATCACCAGATCGAAGACCCTCGAGGAGGCCGTGGACAACGGCCCTGAGATCTACGACGCCGCCCGGGCTCTCTATCTGAAGCTGGACCCCGTCCGGCCCCGGATCCGGCTCCTCGGCGTCGGCGTTTCGGGGCTCGCGGCCGGGCCCCCGCGCCGTCAGATGTCTCTCTTGTCAGGCTCCGGTCGGCCCGGCTGGACGGAAGCAACCGAGGCGATCGACAGCATCCGGGAACGGTTCGGCGACAACGCGGTGGGCCCCGCCGCCCTTCTCGACGGCGACGATAGATGACCGAATTTGAACCTCGAAAGGGCTGACTAAACGCCTCCCGTCCATATAATCGAGGGCATAGTGCCACTCTCCGACCACGAGCAGAAGATCCTCGAAGAGATCGAAAAGAGCCTCTACCAAGAGGACCCTAAGTTCGCGCGCGACGTGAAGCGCCGCTCGCCGCAGATGGGCGAACGCCGCCGGGTCAAGCTCGGTGTGCTGCTGTTCCTGGTCGGCTTGGGGATCCTCATCGGCTTCTTCGTCACCAGCAACATCGTGATGGGCGTGGTCGCCTTCGGAGCGATGGTGGGTGGGATCGTCCTCATCGCGGGATCGATCAAGGGCCTCACGCTCGGCCGGGGCGGCCCGGGTTCGAGTCCCAGGGACCGGCTCCTCAAGTCTTTCGAGCAGTGGGAATCCCGCGTTCGGAAACGCGATAAAGGGTCCTGAGGTACAAACTTCGAGAAGCATCTCCCGTATCGCCGATTACCCCTTGCCGCGCCGCGACCTCACGCGCTAGATTCGCATAGAGCTTCCGAACGGGGATCCCCGGGTCATGGGGATGTAGTCTTCGGAATTCTCAGCGAAGTCTTGTGTAGTTCTGTCGATGTTCGATCTTGAAAAGGCGGGAGGTTCGCGCGCTCTCATGGAGGGTTTCACTGCAGAGCAGGCATGTCGTTTCACCGGTTGCACGCCACATCAGCTCCGCTATTGGGATCGGATCGGCCTAGTCAAACCTGGGGTTCAACAGACAGGTGGTCGCCCCGGGGTCAGGCGTCTGTACTCGTTCCGGGATCTCGTCGCCCTCAAGGTCGTCAAGTCGCTGCTCGAGGGCGGCATGAGCCTCCAGCGCGTCAGGAAGGCCTATGACTATCTCCGTAAGAAGGCGGGACTCGAGGACCATCTCTCCGAGCTCCGGCTCGTTACCGACGGCGTCAGCATCTTCAAGGTCTGCCACGACGACGGCGAGGTTCTCGATGCGTTGAAGGAGGGGCAGATGTCCTTCTTCCTGGCAATCAACGAGATCGCCCAGGGCGTCGACGGGAAGGTCTCCGAGTACCTCTACGACCGTGAGGAGTTCGTCACTGCTCTGAAGCAGGTCGAGTCGAAGGTCGAGGACGAGCTCGACGACAAGGTGATCAGGCGGCTGCGCGCCGCCCACTGAACCGGGGCAGTTGCAGTTTCGGGGACCCGAGCGAGAGGTGCCTCGGCGAGAACAGCCGCACCGCACGTTGCCACATGCTCGAGCGCGACCACATGTTCTTCCGGAGTCCCTTGGCGAGCTTGCGCGCCTCCCCGGCGTCCTGGTCCGAGACGTCGCGCGAGGAGTACTCGGCCGCTTCGTAGATCGCCGCGAGCCTCACGGCAGGGCGCTCCGGGATCCCTCCAAGTTCCGCAACCCTCAGCGCGTACGACGTCGGGGATTCGCCCGGCCCCCGCAACGTCACGAGTTCGCGCGCGTTGAGACTGAAGTCGAGGAACGCCGCGGAGGCGAGGTCGCGGCCGCCGTGCGCGCTCGAGTACGCCTTGCGGATGCGCCGTTCCTTGAGCCCGGGGATCGACAGGATGAACAGCAATGCGGCGGCCGCCAGCACGATCGAGAGGCGCCCGAAGGTCCGTTCCCATGGTTGGGTTCCCTCAAGCCCGCCGCCTGTGGTCTCACCTCCCTGGTTGATGAGGTTCTGTAGCTCCTGGGCGCTGAGGCCACTGCCGGCCGGATCGTCCCCGGCGTCCTGGAGGCGGGGGTCGACCGGCTGCCCGCTGTTCGGCGGCTCGGCGTTCTGGCCGTCGCTGCCGAGCACGCCGTCGGTGCCGGGGTTGGTGGGGTTCGTGTACGAGGGGGCGGTGGCGGTCCGGGTCGTATCCGAGCGTGGGGTCGGCTCGAATGCCACCCAGCCGATGTGCTCGAAATACACCTCGGGCCACGAATGGGCGTCGGTGCCCTTCACCACGCTCTCGTCGCCGTCGTCACCCGACGCCTCGCCGGGCAGGAACCCGACCACCAGACGAGACGGGTACCCGAGATGCCGGGCGAGGACTGCGAAGGCGGTCGAGAACTGCTGGCAATAGCCGGTCTTCGAATTGATCAGGAAGTTCGTGAGGTCGTCGGTGGATGCGGCCTGATCCGCCCTGATCTCGTCGGGGTTGATCGAGTAGGTGAACTCCCCGGAGCGGAAGTGGTTCTGGAGCGCGACCAGCTTCTCGAACTCCGTGTTTGCACTCTGAACCCAACCGGCGGCGAGCGCCTCTACCTCGGGGGTCAGCTCGTCGGGCAGCTCGGTGAAGACATCGGGACCCGGCTCTCCGGGGTCGCCTATCTGCGCGTTCGCAAGCTCGGTGTAATTCGCCACCGGAACCAACGAGGTCACCTCGTAGACGAGACTCCCGCCTAGCTCGCTGGTGGTTCGGATGTCCCCACTTCCGGGATCGTAGCGAAGCCCCTCTTCGAGGTTCTGCTGGGTCACCAGCGTGATGTCGGTCGGTTGCACCGCGGCCGGTAGGGAGTCTGAGACGAGCCCGCTGATCGTGATCCTCTGTTCGAGGGTCTGCGACGCGCTCGACACGGGGACCGGACCTTCGATGGCGCCGTCCTGGATCACTTCGAGGTCGCCGTCCGAAGGTCTCCACGTCGCTCCGTCGAACTCCGGCAGCGTGATCAGTCGCCAGTAAGTGGCCGACTCGGACTGAACCCGGAACAGCTCGGTGTCGGACTGATTGATAAGGGTCGGGGCGATCGACACGAGCGGATCGATCCGGCCTCCGCCGTCACCACCACCACCGAGCCCGGGGCCGCTTCCGGTCACAGGGTTACGCCACGACAACAGCCCGTCGCCCAGGGCCGGCAGGAAGATCGGCGCGATCAGTGCGATCGCGACGCAGGTCGCGCCCATCTTCCGGGCGATCTCGCCGGTGATCGAATCGGGTTCCTCCTCGGTCTCGTGGTCGGCCCACGTCGGAACCCACCGGCCCCACGAACGGAGCCGATGTGACGACTCGATGCCCCAGTAGGCGAGCAGCGTCGCCAGGAACAGCGCCACATACAGGGGGGTTCCGGCGCCACTCCCGAGCACCATGACGACCGAGAACAACACGACCGGCGTCACGGACGCGATCAGCGGCTTGCGCCACCTGAACGTACCGATCTCTCCCAGAGCAGCGGCGATCCACAGACCAACGACGACCATGATGACGTAGCCGGGACGAACGGGGACCGGGGCGAAGTCCACCTGCGAGCGGTCGATCGCATGTCTCACCGCATCGACCAGCCCCCGGACCGCTTCGGGCGTCGGCAGCCCGAAGAACGTGTTGGATGTCTGGAAGATGAACGCGAGATAGGTGGTCATCGCGACGAGCGATGCCAGCGCGGTCAGGAGACTCGAGATCCCGAAACGGCGCGCCAAGATGGCGATGCCGGCCGCCAGCAACATCCCGAGAGCGGCGGGCCCGGGATAGTCGCCGTCGGCGAATAGCTGAGAGAACGAGAACAGCGTGACGGCGAGAAGACCGGCGAGAGCTAGGCGAGTTCTGGCTTCCGAGCCCATGCGTCACCCCCTCGTCTGCCTCCGACGGCGAGCGAGCTCCACGCGGCGCCCAGACCTTCGCCGGGGCCGAGGACGAGCGAGGGAACCCCCGAACGCGTCAGGAGCGTTACCGACTGGCGCGTCTGCTGTTCGCCGTCCCACCGGGACTTGGTCGGGGCTCCTCCGAAGCGGTGCCCCGGGTAGATGATCACCGCTACCTCGCGGAAACGGCGCCGGCACCTCGTGATGCCGATCGCCACTTCGACGGGTAGCTCTCCGGTCACGCACGCGAGAGTGCCCTCCGCCGCCATCCCGGACTCCAGCTCGACGAGCCTAAGGACGAGCGAGTCGTGGTCCGGCGTGTCGTGACCCGGCTGAAGGACCGCGAGCTGATCGAGGATCCGGTGGTAGTGGTCGGTTCCCCGGGACGTGGCGTGGCCTTGCTGGTGGGCGGTCGTCAAACGGTAGGTGTAACCGGAACGGTGATAGAGGTCGGCGAGCGAAGCGGCACCCTCGACCGCCCGCTCGAACGATGAACCGTCGCCGTGTCCCTCGTGCGCGGAGAAGCGGTCGTCGAGGAGGATCGTTGCCCTCGTGTGCCGGGGGGTCTCCTCCTGGCGGATCATCGGTTTGGCGCGCTTGGCGGTCGACGGCCAGTGGATCTTCCGCAGGTCGTCTCCCTGGGCGTACTCGCGCATCGTGTAGAAGTCCTCACCACGCGCTCCCGACAGTTGCTTGAGGGCGGAGACCGCCATGCTCCTCTGCTGCCCGAGGCCGCGCGGCAGCGCGAGCCGCTCGATGCGCGGGTAGACGAGGAGGGGATCCACTTCGGCGGCCACGCTCCGGGTGCGAGCGAGGCCGAAGGGATCGACGATCGAGATGTGGAGCGGGCCGATCTCGTAACGTCCGCGACGAGGGGCACGCACCTCGTACTCGGCGTCCCGGCTACCGCCGGGCTCGACGCCGCTCAGGGCGAAGCGCGCCTGCCCCGAGAGCTCGATGGGAAGGGTGTCCTCCATCATCAAGAGCGGGGCAGAGCCGCGGCCTTCGTTCTCGATCTTGAGATGGACCCGCACGGGCTGACCGGCGCGCGCTCGCGAGGGTGCCAGGGAACGACTGACCTTGAGGTCGTACCGGCGGGCCGACACGATCATCACCGCGAGCCCGACCAGGGCGATCAGGGCGAATCCCACCTGTTCCAGACCACCGGCTCCGAACCCACGGCCAAGGGTCCACAGGCCGATACCGAGGACGACGGTGGCCCAACCCCGGAGGGACGGCACCGGTTGCTAGGCCTGACCCCGCGCCGGGATCGGAACCCTCTCGACGAGGGCCCCCAGAACATCCTCGGCCGTGGCTCCCCGCATCTGCGCCTCAGGCGAAAGGATCACCCGGTGGGCGAGCACGTGCAGAGCGAGCTGCTGGATGTCGTCCGGGACGACGTAGTCGCGCCCCCGGCTGGCAGCCTGAGCGCGCGACGACCTGAGCATGTAGAGCGACGCTCGTGGGCTGGCGCCGAGGTGGACGTCGGGATGATCCCGGGTCGCCTCGGTGATCTCGACGATGTAGCGCTTGAGCGTCGGTGCGACGTGAACCCCCTGGGCCATCTTGACCAGGACCGATACCTCCCCGGCGTTGGCCACCGACTCGAGCTCATCCAGTACGGAGTGCGTGCCGTGCAGGTCGAGGATCTCGAGCTCGGACGTCCGCGAGGGATATCCCACCGACAGCCGCATCATGAAGCGGTCGAGCTGGGACTCGGGCAGGGGATAGGTGCCTTCGTGCTCGAGGGGGTTCTGGGTCGCGATGACCATGAAGGGAGCCTCGAGCGGGTACGTCGTCCCGTCGATCGTCACCTGTCGCTCCTCCATGCATTCAAGGAGCGCCGACTGCGTCTTCGGCGAGGCCCGGTTGATCTCGTCACCGAGGCAGATGTTCGCGAACACCGCTCCGGGCTTGAACTCGAACTCGTGGGTTCTCTGGTCCCAGAAATTCACCCCGGTGATATCGGTCGGCAGCAGGTCCGGGGTGAACTGGATCCGCTGCCACGTGCAGTCGATCGAGCGGGCGAGGGACTTGGCCAGCATCGTCTTGCCCACTCCCGGGACATCTTCGAGCAGCACGTGTCCTTCGGATAGGAGCGCGATAAGAGCGAGACGGATCACATCGCCTTTGCCCTGGATCGTGCGTTCTATGTTCTCCGCTATCCGCTCGAAGACGGTCTGGAAATGGTTGAAGTCGTTCGGGGGGGCATCGGTCATCCCCGTCCTCCTCTGGTCGTCCCCAATATGATGTCCTGCTGGATACGTCGAGACGATCCAGCCATGCGCCGGGTATGCAAGTGAAGTTTCAGGTTAGCAGCGTGATGATTTTGTTCGGGCTAGGCTGCGGGCAAGCAGGCACCAAGGCCTGGCCACGGCGATAGGGGGAACCACGACATGGCGGGTTGGGGCGACGATCCCGAGCTCGAGCGGCTCAGGGAGCTCCTGGGTGACGGCTGGGAGGTGGCCGAGATCACCGAGGACCCGAACGCTCCCGGGGGTCCGTTGGACACGGTCAAGCTCCGCAAGGGCGACGACACCGCCGAATGCACGTCCGACCATCTAGCCTTCCACCGCTTCGTTGAGGGCCTCAAGGAGGATCAAGATTGACTCCTACAGATGTAGTAGGAAGCTGACTTATACTCGGAAGTCGGACGCTGGATCGTCTCGACGTATCCAGCAAAATAACGACGTATCCAGCAAAATAAAGGGGAACACACATGGGTCTACCGACCTCGCGGCGGTTACTGCGCCTCATGGCGTTGATAGCCGTTCTCGCACTTACCGCAGCCGCATGTGGCGGCGACGATGATGGGGGAGGCGGCGGCGGCGAAGGGACCACCGAAGAGGGTGCAACCCTGACGTTCGCGACGTCGGCCGATCCGGTCGTCCTCGACGGAGCTCTCGTATCCGATGGAGAGTCGCTGCGCGCTATCGACCAGCTATTCGAGGGACTGGTCACCCTCGCTCCGGGGGGCACCGAGGTCGTTCCCAACCTCGCGACCGATTGGGAGCCGAGCGAGGACGGAACCGAGTGGACCTTCAACCTTCAAGAGGGTGTGAAGTTCCACGACGGGACCGACTTCAACGCGGATGCCGTGTGCTTCAACTTCGACCGCTGGTACAACTTCACCGGTTCGTTCCAGAACCCGGCGGCCTCGTACTACTGGCAGACCGTATTCGGCGGCTTCGCCGAAACCGACCCGGACTCCGGTGCACCCACAGATTCGCTCTACGAGTCGTGTGAGGCAACCGACGAATCAACGGTGGTCATGAACCTCACCAAGCCGTCGTCGTCGTTCCTTGCAGCTTTGGCGCTGACGAACTTCACGATCGCCAGCCCTGCAGCGCTCGAGGAGTTCGATGCCGACGAGGGCGAGGTGGACGCCGAAGGCATCTTCCACGCCACCGGCACCTACGGGACCGAGCACCCGATCGGTACGGGACCCTTCATGTTCGAAGAGTGGGTCCGCAACGATCACTTGACGATGGTCAGGAACCCCGACTATTGGGGCGACTTCCCCGGCAACGTCGACGAGCTGATCTTCCGGCCCATCCCCGACAACGCCGCGCGTCTGCAGGCCCTGCAGGCCGGCGACATCGACGGGTACGACCTCGTCGAGCCGCAGGACTACGAGACGATCGATTCATCCGGCCTCACGTTGCTCAACCGTCCGGCGTTCAACATCGGCTACGTCGGCTTCAACCAGAAGCACCCGCCGTTCGAAGACATCGCCGTGCGCCAGGCGTTCACGATGGCGGTCGACCGTCAGGAAGTGGTGGACGCCTTCTACGCGGGCCAGGGCGAGGTGGCGACGCAGTTCATGCCGCCGGAGCTGTTCGGCTGGTCGGATTCCGTGACCACCTACGACTTCGATCCCGACGGCGCGAAGCAGGTCCTCGAGGACGCCGGCTACACCCTGCCGCTCGAGATCGACTTCGCATTCCCGACCGACATCTCGCGTCCCTACATGCCATCGCCGCAGGACAACTTCGAGGCGATGGTGGCTCAGCTCGAGGACTGTTGCTTCAAGGTCAACACGGATTCCGCGACGTGGACCCCGAACTATCTCGACAACGCCGACAACGGACGTTACGGCGCGTTCCTCCTCGGGTGGACGGGTGACTTCGGTGATCCGGACAACTTCATCGGCACGTTCTTCCAGAGCGAGCAGAAGGCCTGGGGGTTCGACAACCCCGAGATCTTCGGCTGCCTCGACGACGCCGAGATCGAGACCGATGAGGATGCTCGCACTGCCAAGTACGAGGAGTGCAACGGGCTGATCATGGACTTCCTGCCGGGCATGCCGTACGTGCACACCAAGCCGGGGGTCGCCTTCCAGGCGAACGTCTCGGGTTACGTGCCGAGCCCGGTTTCGCTCGAGCCGTTCTCTCTAGTGACGGTCGAGTAGGGATCTAAAGACGAGGCGGAGCGGGGCGCGTTCCCCGCTCCGCCTTGGTCTGTTCAGCCGA
This sequence comes from Actinomycetota bacterium, assembly GCA_046715095.1. Taxonomy (GTDB): domain Bacteria; phylum Actinomycetota; class CADDZG01; order CADDZG01; family WHSQ01; genus WHTI01. Next base: position 9,329 of record JBKJZQ010000030.1, read on the forward strand.
TGCTGAAGTACCGATGCTGAAATACATCGCCAGGCGACTTCTGTTGCTCGTCCCGATCCTCTTCGGGTTGTCCATCCTCGTCTTCCTATTCGTGCGGTCGCTGCCCGGGGGCCCGGAGATCGCCCTTCTGGGGGAGCGCGCCACCGAGCAATCCAGTGCCGCGATAAAGAAGGATCTCGGCCTCGATCAACCCCTCCCGGTGCAGTACGCGCGCTACGTCAAGAACCTCGTGCAGGGCGACTTCGGTTCCAGCGTCATCACGAGGCAGCCGGTGATGACGGAGTTGAAGCAACGGTTCCCGGCCACCGTCGAGCTCGGTCTAACCGCCGTTCTCATCGCCCTGGCCCTCGGGATCCCGCTGGGATTTCTGGCGGCGAAGAGGTACCAGGGGTTCCTCGATCATGCGAGCCTCGGCGCGTCATTGATCGGGATCAGCTTCCCGATCTTCTTCCTCGCGCTGATCCTCAAGTGGATCTTCGCGGTGAAGCTAGGTTGGTTACCGAGTTTCGGGCGGATCGAAGCAACGATCGACCTCCCTCACCCGACGAACTTCTATCTCCTCGACGCGGTGCTCGATACGAACTGGAGGGCCTTCGTCGATGTCCTGAAGCACCTGGTCCTTCCGGCGATCGCGCTGGCGACGATCCCTCTGGCGATCATCGCCCGGATCACGCGCGCCGCGGTGCTCGAGGTGACGAACGAGGACTACGTGAGGACCGCCCGCGCCAAGGGCCTCGACCCGTCCGTGGTCGATCGCCGTCACGTGATGAAGAACGCCATGCTCCCGGTCGTCACGGTTGTCGGGCTACAGACGGGACTGATCCTCACCGGAGCCGTGCTGACCGAGACGGTGTTCGCATGGCCCGGGGTCGGGTCGTGGATGCTCAACGCGATCCGTAACGCCGATTACGCGGTGATCCAGGGAGGGATCCTGTTCTTCGCACTTATCACGATCTTCTCGAGCCTGGTGGTCGACGTCTCCTACGCGTTCCTCAATCCCAGGATCCGGTACCAGTGAGCGGGAAAACATGAGCATCCTCGAGGCCGAAGCGGTCGAGCTCAACATCGAGCAACCCTCCGGGCTGTGGAGGGACGCGTTCGACCGGATGCGGCACAACCCCGGGGCGATCATCGGGGCGATCATCGTCGGTCTCTTCATCGTGCTCGCGGTGTTCGCTCCGGCGGTCGCCCCGCACGGTGCCAACGAACGGGTCGAGAGTCCGACCGCGACCCCCGAAGGACCGAGCTCGGAGTACAAGATGGGGCTCGACAAGCAAGGACGCGACTACATGAGTCGCATCATCCACGGGACCCGGTTGTCGCTCTTGGTGGGCGTCGTGTCCGTCGCCGTCGGGCTGTCCCTAGGGCTCCTGTTCGGAGCGATGGCCGGTTACTTCGGCGGATGGTTGGACTCGGTGATCATGCGCGTGATGGACATCCTCCTGGCCTTTCCGGGTTTCCTCTTAGCCATCGGTCTCGTGACGGCCCTCGGGCCGGGGCTGTGGCAGATCATGATCGCGGTCGGCATCACGAACGTTCCGCAGTTCGCGCGCGTGCTCAGGAGCTCTGTGATCGCGCAACGTGAATCCGACTACGTCCTCGCGGCGCGGTCGCTTGGAGCGAGGGGAGGGCGGTTGTTGCTACGTCATGTCCTTCCCAACAGTCTCGCTCCCGTGATCGTCCAGGCGACGCTCGCCATGGCCACTGCGATCATCGATGTCGCCGGTCTCAGCTACGTCGGCCTCGGTCCGAACGACCCGAGCCTGCCCGAGTGGGGCAAGATGCTCGCCGATTCGGCCGCCCGGCTCGAGACCGGTACCCACTTGGTCCTGTTCCCCGGGTTCGCGATCGTGATCAGTGTCCTGGGCCTCAACCTGATCGGCGACGGTCTCCGTGAAGCACTCGACCCGAGGTTGAAGTCCTGATGTCCCTTCTCTCCGTGAGGGACCTCGAGGTGCGTTTCTCGACGCGCAAGTCGACCATCTACGCGGTTAACCGGATCAGTTTCGACCTCGAGCCCGGCGAGACGCTGGGCATCGTGGGCGAGTCCGGCTGCGGCAAATCGGTGTCCGCGCTGGCGATGCTCGGCATCTTGCCCAAGGCGGGCCGCGTCGTGGGAGGGAACGTCGCCTTCCAGGATGTCGATCTCCTCAAGCTGCCGGATCAGAAGCTGAGGCGGATCCGCGGCAAGGACATCGCGATGATCTTCCAGGACCCGATGACGTCGCTGAATCCGGTCCTGACCGTCGGGCGGCAGATCACCGAGACGCTCGAGAAGCACCTCGACATGGATAAGGACGTCGCCAGGAAGGAAGCGGCCGAGCTCCTCGGAAGGGTCGGGATCCCGGAGGCTGCAGACCGGCTGCGCGACTACCCACATCAGTTCTCGGGTGGGATGAGGCAGCGCGTGATGATCGCCATGGCGATCTCCTGCCGGCCGAAGTTGTTGATCGCGGATGAGCCCACCACCGCGCTCGACGTCACGATCCAGGCCCAGATCCTCGAGGTCCTGAAACAGCTGACCGCGGAAGAGAACATGGCGCTGATCCTGATCACGCACGACCTCGGGGTCGTCGCCGGTATCTGCGAGCGGACCAACGTGATGTACGCGGGCAAGTTCGTCGAGACCGCTCCGACGACCGAACTGTTCGCCAAGCCTCGTCACCCCTACACCCTCGGGCTTCTCAAGTCCGTGCCGCGTCTCGACGCCGCCCGCAAGGAACGCCTGGAGCCCATCGCGGGGTCACCGCGTGACCTTCGGAGTCTTCCTCCGGGATGTTCGTTTGCCCCCCGCTGTCTCTATGCCACCGATAGGTCGCGCGCGGAAACCCCGGAGTTGCACGAGATCGATTCGCCGGATCACCTCGTCGCGTGCTGGAACCCCGTACCCGACTCCGACATCCCGGAACGTCACTCGTTGGAAGACCCGGGCGTATGACTGCGCCGAACGAAGCCCCATCCTCAAGCTCTCGCGTGACCTCAGGCCCTCTTCTCGAGGTCGAGGACCTCAAGGTTTACTTTCCCATCCGCTCCGGGGTCTTGATCGATCGCCACGTCGGCGACGTCAAGGCGGTCGACGGTGTCAGCTTTGATGTCAAGCGCGGTGAGACCCTCGGGTTGGTAGGGGAGTCCGGCTGTGGGAAGACCACCGTTGGGCGCACCGTTCTCCGTCTCTACGAACCGACCGAGGGACGCGTCGTCTTCGACGGCGTGGATGTCGGGACGTTGAATGGCCGCGACCTCAGGAAGCTGCGCCGCCGGATGCAGATGGTGTTCCAGGATCCGTACTCGTCTCTCAACCCGCGGTAGAACGTCGGCAACATCGTCGGCGAGCCGTTGCAGATCCACGGCATCGCGTCCGGGCGCGACATGGAGAAGAAGGTGGCCGAGATGCTCGACGTCGTCGGACTGCCCGCCGGCGCCGCCAACCGCTACCCACACGAGTTCTCCGGAGGTCAACGGCAGCGCATCGGCCTCGCGCGCTCCCTCTCGCTGAACCCGGACCTCATCGTTGCCGACGAGCCGGTCTCGGCCCTCGACGTCTCGATCCAGGCGCAGATGATCAACCTCCTCGAGGACCTCCAGAAGGAGTTCGACCTCACCTATATGTTCATCGCCCACGACCTGGCGGTGGTGCGCCATATCTCGGACCGCATCGCGGTGATGTATCTCGGAAAGATCGTTGAGGTCGCGTCGGCCGACCAGCTCTACACCGCCCCGGCGCATCCCTACACGATGGCGCTCCTCTCGGCGGTGCCGATCCCGGACCCCGAGATCGAGCGGAAGCGCCAGAGGATCATCCTCAAGGGCGACCTTCCGTCCCCGGTCAACCCTCCGTCGGGTTGCCGCTTCCACTCCCGGTGCCCCTTCCGGCAACCGGAGCGCTGCGACTCCGAGGTCCCGGTCCTGAGGCCGATGGACGACGGAAGCCTCGTCGCGTGCCACTACGCCGAAGCCATCCGCGCCGGGAGTCTCGCCTCAACCCAGTAGTCCCGCGGATCGTCTCGACGATCCGCTTCTGAGCTATGCCTGCGGGACCGGGCCTACGAGGGGCTCCTTTGCAAGCAGATGCTTGCAATTGCTAGCAAGATGGCCTACCCTCGCCCCTTCGTGCCTTACCGGGCTTGATCCGCTGCACCGCCTCCGGG
>JBKJZQ010000031.1:0-7803 GCA_046715095.1 Actinomycetota bacterium
ACATCGTTCACTCGATGCAGCAGACCGCGATCGCGAACGTCATGGTCGGGGGCCGGATGGTGATCCGGGACCGGCACCTGACGACGGTGAGGAACGGCGAGATCAGGAAGCGCGTCGCCGAGGCCACCGCAGGGTGGACGAGGGTCTAGGACGAGCAGTGGGGGGCCAATAGGAAATCCCAACTTTCCGCTTTTCCGAATATCGGGTAGAGTCTGATCCGTCGAAAGGAGCCCCTGATGGCGGATACGAGAGTTAGAGCGAAGGGCCAGGTCACGATCCCACGTGAGATCCGTGAGCGCGCCCACCTCAAGGAGGGCGACCCGGTTGAGGTCGAGATTGTTCCGGAGGGCATTCTCTTGAAGCCCCAGAAGGTGGTTGACGCGACCCAGGCTTGGTTCTGGACGCCGGCCTGGCAGGCGGGTGAGCGTGAGGCCTCTCTCGATGGCGCAGAGGGGCGTGTAGAGATCCACAAGACGGGCCAGGACTTTCTTGATTCGCTCGACGAATAATCCGTCTTAGGACGAGCGCTTGCCGACCTACGGGAAAACCGATCGGTTCAAGAAAGATCACGCCGCGCTCTCTTCCGAGGATAAGAAGCGCTTCAAAGTAGCGGTTGCTAAGTTTGTGGAAGATCTCAAGGAAGAGAGGCCTTTCCGCAAAGGGCTTCGCGTCAAAGGTGTGCAGGGAGCCGATGGCATCTTTGAAATGACCTGGGCCGACGATGGCCGAGCCACCTTCGAGTATGGAGAAGAGCAAATCGAGGGGGAACCGCACGTGATCTGGCGGCGAGTTGGCACCCATGATGTCTTCGGGCAGCCTTAGGACGAGCAGCGCACCGACAGGACGGGGGCCAGGTCGCGCGCCACGCTCGTCCAGGTCTTCCCTGCGTCGCCCGAACCGAAGACCTCACCCGAAGTTGCTCCGAAGTACAGGCCGAGGGGAGAGCGACCGTCGTGGCAGAACGACTGCCTGAGGATCGTCAGGTACGCGTCTTTCCCCGGGAGCCCCTTTGTGCGGCCTGTCCACGTCGCGCCACGATCGCGCGTCTCGTAAACGACGAGCTTGCCGCCCTCGGTGACGCGGTCGAGATCGGCGGTGAGCGGGATGACGTAGGCAGAGTCCGGGTCGGCAGGATCGATGACCATGGGGAAGCCGAAGTCGGACGGGAGACCGGAAGGAAGCCCGATCTCGTTCCAATTGTCGCCGGAGTCATCCGACCGGTACACCCCACCGTGGAACTGCATGTAGAGCGTTGCCGGCTCGAGTGGCGCCCGGTGCATGTTGTGGATGCAGAGGGCCGTGGCTCCTTCCTGGGCGTCCTCGGGGAGGTAGCGCGGGACGATGCCGCTCCCTCCCGTTCGCCACGTCGCACCGCCGTCCTCGGTGTGCCAGATACCGGCGGCCGAGATACCGACCGTCACGCGTTCCGGTTCGCCGGGCCAGGTACAGATCGAGTGCAGCGCGAGACCGCCTCCCCCGGGTTGCCAATCGGGGCGCGAAGGGTGATCCCACAGACCGCGCACGAGGTCCCAGGAGCGTCCGGAGTCCTCACTCTTGAAGAGTGCCGCCGGATCAACCCCGGCCCACAAGACGCCCTCGCTCTCACCCTTCTTCACAACCCATGTTCGCGTGAGAGCGGTACCGGTGTCCTCGGGGAACGCGGGACCGTCCGCCTGGGACCACTCGCCGGTGGGGTCGTCGCAGAAATAGAGGTGGGGGCCGAACTGCCCGTGGGTCACCGACGCGATGTAGGTGCCGCTACGTCCGTCTCGCATCGCGAACTCGACGTCCTGGCCCTCGAAGGCGCGGGTCGCGACCTCCATGGGACCCCCGCGTTCACCGCGCAGCACGAACAACCCTTTGCGCGTCCCGACCAGGAGTTCGGCGTTGTCATCCGAGCCACCCGAGATCGCGTGCAGGATGTAGATCTCGTCACCTGGGCCTACCTCGGAATCGATCCGGGCCTTCTCGCCTCCGACGAACACGCTGACGTGGGGGCGCAGTCCGCCGGTCTCATCGAGGATCCAGCCGGCCGTGCCGGGGTAGCGCCCTTCCAGCTCCCGAACCACGACGCGCACGTCTTCTCCCGCGACCTCAACGCGCTCCTGGTCGCCGGCCAGGCCTCGAAGCGGGTGTCTCAGATGAACGATCGCCATGTCAACCCCCTGGTCTCAGTCCCGCCTAGTCGGTTCGACGGGTATGTGGATCCCTTTCTCTTTAGACACCTCGATCGCCCGCGAGTAACCGGCGTCGACGTGGCGGATCACTCCGGTACCGGGATCGACCTCGAGCACCCGTTCGAGCCTCGCGGCCGCTTCGGGGGTGCCGTCGGCGACGACGACCATGCCTGCATGGATCGAGTTGCCGATCCCGACACCTCCACCATGGTGAACGCTTACCCAGTGGGCTCCGGCGGAGGTATTGAGTAGCGCGTTGAGGATCGGCCAGTCGGCGATCGCATCGGAGCCGTCGATCATGCCCTCGGTCTCGCGGTAGGGAGAGGCCACCGAGCCCGCGTCGAGGTGGTCGCGGCCGATCACGATGGGGGCCGAGACCTTCCCCGACGCGACCAACTCGTTGAACGCGAGCCCGGCCTTGGCCCGTTCGCCGTAGCCGAGCCAGCAGATGCGCGCGGGGAGTCCCTGGAACGCGACCTGCTCGGATGCCATGCGGATCCACCGGTGCAAGCGCTCGTCTTCGGGGAACAGCTCGAGGATGGTTTCGTCGGTGACGTGGATGTCGTTCGGATCGCCCGAGAGAGCCACCCACCGGAACGGGCCCTTGCCCTCGCAGAACAGCGGCCTGACATAGGCCTCGACGAAGCCGGGGATGTCGAACGCGCCGGCGATGCCCGCCTTCTCCGCCTGGGCCCTGATCCCATTGCCGTACTCGACGCAGATCGAGCCCTTGGCCTGGAACCCGAGCCACGCCTCGACGTGGATGGCGACCGACTCGTACGAGCGTTTCATGTAGCTCTCGGGATCGTCGCCCCGGAGCTTCACCGCGTCGTCCAGCGTCATCCCCGCGGGTATGTATCCCTCGAGCATGTCGTGGGCCGAGGTCTGATCGGTCACGACGTCGGGAACGAAGCCCATGGCGAGCAACCGCGGGTGGGTCTCGGCCGCGTTCCCCAGGAGCCCGATCGATCCGGCGCGGTTGTCGTCGCGCGCCGCCTCCGCCCACCTGACGGCTTCGCCGAGGTCATCGGTCCACCGATCGAGGTAGCGGGTCTCGATGCGCTTCTCGAGGCGCGACGGGTCGACCTCCACGCACAGGGCGACGCCACCGTTCATCGTCACCGCCAGGGGCTGCGCCCCACCCATGCCCCCGAGGCCGGCGGTGAGGACGATGCGCCCCTCGAGCGTTCCCCCGAAGTTCTGCACCGCGAGCTCGGCGAGCGTTTCGTAGGTGCCCTGGAGGATGCCCTGGGAGCCGATGTAGATCCACGATCCTGCGGTCATCTGGCCGTACATCGTCAGGCCGAGGGTCTCGAGCCGGTGGAACTCGTCGAAGGTGGCCCAGTGGGGGACCAGCATCGAGTTCGAGATCAGCACTCTCGGGGCGGCGGCGTGGGTCCGGAAGCGTCCCACGGGTTTTCCCGACTGGACCAGGAGGGTCTCGTCGTCCCCCAGATCCTTGAGCTCGGCGACGATCGCGTCGAACGCCTCCCACGAGCGGGCGGCCCGCCCCGATCCCCCATAGACGACGAGATCCTCGGGCCGCTCGGCGACCTCGGGATCGAGGTTGTTCATCAGCATCCTGAGCGCCGCTTCCTGCGGCCAGCCCCGGCAGGAAAGCTCGGTCCCACGGGGGGCTCTGACCGATTCCCGTCTTTGCGCCATGCCTCTCCTTCATCCGCCTTCAGTCGGGGCGTGCCGCCCCATTTCGTACCGCCTCGGCCGGAGTCACGGAGCCTTTCGTCCTAACTCTACGAAGCATTCATGAGTGATCGGCATTTTGGCCCGAAAGAACCGCTCGATAGCCTGAGCGTAAACGCGTATCTCGTACTGCGCGGCTTCAGCATTGCGCAGCGAGAGGAAGTTCATGAGAGAGCGCGCGTTGATCGTCCAGTAGAACTGCGTGTAGATGCCGACGGGCAGAACCGAGCGCGCCACCTCTTTCGCGACCCCTCTTCCGGAGAGATCCTGATAGGTCTCGAAAGCCTTCTTGTAGGAATCCTGCAAGGCTTCCCGAGTTTCCAGCGCCAGACTCTCCTCGACGGGTTCGAAGGTATAGGCCCCGGGCTTGCCCACCTGTGAGCGCACCGCCTCAACGTCGGGCACGTAAAAGTCATCTGCCATCTTGTGATAGCGGGCCGACTCCTCGTTGAAAGAGTTGTGGACGACCATCCCGTTCGCGACGAAGTTGTGCCACGGTCCCTCGACACTGAGATCGTACGTTTGCCCCGGTCCCAGGTATTCCACTGAGCTGACCGGAGTGGGCTTCGCGAGAGCGATGTCTTGCAGCACGTTCCCGTTGGTTATGAGATCCGGCGACCTGGTTGGCTGGGCCATGGGGCCTTCGCCCACCAATCCCACCGCCTCGCGGAGGGTTCTCCATCCTTCACTTGTGAGCAATCGGTGATTCTCAGTGGCTTTCAGGGACCTTCCGTCAGTTAGCAGGATTCGAAAGAGGGGTTGGACCCCCTTGTCGAACACGCTATCGACGCGACCTACACCGAACTCGTTGGTGGCCTCGTTCAGAACTCGCAACGGGCGTGTCCGCACCGAGATCGGATCCACATTCCAGTCTCCGACGATGTCCTCGATCGATTTCTCGAAGGGCTGATCGCCGTTGTCAAGGAACGTGATTTTCGAATCCGGCGCAAGACAGCCAATCCGATGACGGAACCATTCGCGGGCGACGAATATCGGGGTGCGGATGTGGAAGCGGAAGGAGTTGTGCTCGAAGGGCGAATTCCCCGACCAGATTGGATATCCATTCCTGCGCACGTAAAGCGTGCCGTTGGGGACAGTAACGCAGTGGACATTTCCGTTGTATTCCTCGATCCCCATTTGGTTGTCGGCTTCGGATCTAGTACGGCACAGGCCGGGTGAAGTGTTTCGTGGCTGAGATATCGTGACTCTCCACACGGGCTTCGTGCCGTAATGGCCATTTCCCTGCGTTTGGTTGTGCGGCCTGATAGTCGCGCTTCGACCGATCTTGAGGGCCAGCTCCTGGATCGAATCCGCGAGCTTCCGGCTGGTTGTGGAATACGTCCATTTAGAGGTAACGGAACGGTTGGTTCTTGTGCCGTCGGAATTCATCAATCCGTCGAGGAGCGCTTCCAGCAGTTGAGGATTCAGATCCAGCAGACAGCGCGGGATCTGCTTCTCCCTGTTCTCGTCATAACAAGACAGAAATAGCTTGCGCATCCCGGTGGTGATGGGGACCACGTATGAATCAGCCCACCTTCGGACCTCCATTCTGCTTTCGGCGGCTATCTGATGGAGATAGGTAATCTCTCGCTCTTTCCGAATATGGAATGCGAGCCCGATCGCCGAGCCGAGGTGCCCGTCCCCAATGAAGAACCCGACGAGTTTCATGAACCCCAAGAATGGAAGGAACCGACCAGCTTCTGGCTGCCAGGACCTGGAGGCGACCCCAGCCCAGCGCGCGGTCATGGTGTGACGATGGGACCGCCACAAGACGTTCCGCGCTGGCATGAGGTCAAAGACAGGGGACCGCCTCATGGGGAGCGTCGTGGTGGGAGCGGCCAGGACGTTGTGGTTTGGTGTTACGAGCATGTCGATGCTCATCCCGTTGAACCCGATCATGTGACCCTTGTGTTCCTTATGAACAACTCTTAGTGCGGGTTGATACTCGAGTTCGCCCAGCGGTGATCTTGTTGCGAAGAGTTCCTCTCCAGTGACTTCGGGCCATGACTTCCAACCCTGCTTAGTGAGGACCTCACTCTTATCGTCGTAACAACCGTGCCGGTCTCGCATCAGGAAGCGAATGAGTCCTCCGTCACGCTCGTCCATCTCCTCGTGACGGACGGCGAAGCTCACTCGGGCCGAGTTGACGACCGAAAGATCGTCAGCCATGGCCGCATCCAGGCGGACGAAACCGTGGTCGAAGACAAGTAGTTCGTCGGGGTTGGAGCCCGGCCTGATGGGTTCTGTCAAGACTCCTCCTGGTTCGAGTTTTGATGACGCAGGGCACCTTGGGCGCCCCCGACACCATATCCAGGCGGTGCGACAGGTTTCGGCTTTGTTGAGAGACCTTGCCGAGAATTCCGGCTTACGATGCGCGCTCTACAGCCACGGCCTAGAATCGCTTCGTGATCTTCGCCGCAGCCCCCTTCAGGTTCACGATCAACCCCTTCGAGTGGGAGATCGTCTCTCGCATCCACCTCGGCCCGGTCGCGATCAGCCCGCACGGCATCGGTATCGCCATCGGGTTCTTGATCGGAGCGCAGTACATGGTCCGGCGCTCGAAACGGTGGGGCGGGCCGCACGAGAACGACATCTGGAACGCGTTGTTCTGGGCATTGCTCGGCTCGATGGTGGGGGCCAGGCTCGCCTACACGATCGGACACCTCTCGGAGGTGACCGATGGTTTCGACGACCCCTTCGGCGTGCTGAAGGTGTGGGAGGGCGGCATCTCCCTGATGGGAGGCATCACCGGCGCGGTGCTCGGGGCGTACCCCTACGTACGCAAGCACAAGATGGGGTTCTGGAGGATGACCGACCTCGCCGCTCCGGGGCTCGCCCTCGGCATCTTCATCGGTCGGATCGGGGATTTCATGATCGGGGATCACCTCGGCAAGCCGACGAGCTTCTTCCTCGGGTGGCGCTGCCTCGGTGAGGCGGGCGGTATCCCGCCGCAGTCGGAGAGCGTCTACCGCGCGGCGCTCGAGAGGGGCGATCCGCCGTCGCTCGGGTGCTACGACGTCGTCCTCCACCAGACCGCCTTCTACGACTTCATCGGCGCCGGGATCCTCTTCGCCCTCCTCGTGTGGATCGGCCGCCGGGCCCGGAACCGGGGGATCCTCACGCTGATCTTCGGACTCTGGTACGGCGGGATGCGCCTCATCGAGGACTTCCTGAGGGTCGACAAGCGCTACCTGGGGCTCACCGGGAGCCAGCTCACCGCGCTCACGGTCATGGCCATCTGTCTCTACCTCCTGGTCCGCTACCGGGGCGCTCCACCGGCCTACGCCGAACCCCCGCCACCTGACGACGGGGCCCCGGATACGGACGGTGACCTTGCGCCGGTCCCTGCGGCCGCCCCCACAGGTTCGGCCGAACACTCTCCGTAGTCGGCAAATCCGTCTCCTCGCCCTGGTACGTGGCACGATTTGCGTAGCGGGGGACAACCTTGGGGCGCCTCGGGCCCCCCGGGCCCACGGGATAGCGGGATGGCACGACGGGATGTAAGAGAGGAGCGTAGGCATGGCCGACACGTACAACGGCTACTGCGTCAAGTGCCGCGAGAAGCGGGACTTCCAGGGCGAGGTCAAGACGCTCGCCAATGGCTCCAAGGCAGCGCAGGGCGCCTGCCCGGTGTGCGGGACGAAGATGACCCGCATGCTTCCGAAGAACGCGACGTAACCCCGGACTCAGTCCGGGCTCAGTCTCGACAGGCCGCCCCTCGGGGCGGCCCTGTCTTCCCCCGCCCCCCGATCCCGCGCACAAAGACCCGCCCCTGGAGCTTGCTCTGGGGGGTGCCTGAGGAGCCCACCGCTCACTCGGTCTGTAACCATGGTCAGATTCCCAGGAACGCTTCCCTAATGTCCTCGCTCTTACGGAGCTCTTCAGAGGAGCCCGAGCGAATGATCCGGCCCGTCTGAAGCACGTA
>JBKJZQ010000032.1:0-9134 GCA_046715095.1 Actinomycetota bacterium
ACTCGCCTTCGCCATCGTTGGCTACGTCGTCCGGCTCGCCAGCGGCACCGTGACCCGACTCGCCATCGCCACCGCCATCGGGCTAGGCAGCGTCGTCACCGATGTCGTCGTCGGTGCCCCCATCTCCTCCGTGGTCATCCGGGCTGGGGTTGTCGCCGGTCTCGCCGTCCTCACCGCCGGCGCGATCGTCGCCCGAAGGGTTCGTTCCCGAGGAGCCGGCGTGCTGTCCGGTACCAGTGCTTCCAGGGGTGGTTTCGGTTCCGAGGCTCCCTCCCATTCCGCGCCCATCGGAGGGATCATCGTTTGACCCCTTGAGATCGCCGTCGCCCTTGGAGCCGTCGAAAAGTGATGTGATCCCGTGCAGCATGGAGTCCACCCGTTCCTTCACGGGTGTGTAGCCGGCCGCGTAGGCGACCCCGCCCGACATCAAGGCCGATGTGAGGAGCGCTACGAGCTTACGCGAGGCACTCGTCTGAAGGGCTGAGAGAACGCCTCCTCGTACCGCTCGTTCCGGTAGCCGTGCCAGGAGTCTCTCCACCTGGGCGGTGGGGGGAGCGACCTCGTGAGCAGTCATCTGGGCGAGGGTGTGATGGAGCGCAATGGTGCCCGCGGGGTCGGCGCCCTGATGACGCGCGGAGAGCGTCTCGAACGAGAGTTTTCCCTGCTCCCAGGAAGCGAGGTCGTGGATCAATCGTAATCTCATCGCTCCAGCCTCTTCCTGAGAGTGTTGAGGGCGCGCCACTGACCTGCATTGACGGCTCCGATGCTCTTCCCCAGAGCCCGCGCTACCTCCGGGTTCTTCATCCCGAGGAGGTACTTCATCTCGATGATCTTTCGCTGTTCGTCTGGAAGCTTGCGTAACGCGGCGTCAAGGTCCAGACGGTCTGCCACCACCCCATCCTCGTGCATCTCGTCCGAGCGGTGTCCGTGCTGTTCATCGCGGATGCGCCGCCGGATCTCGTCGGCGATGACGTGCCGGGCGATCCCGTACAGCCACGCGACGAACGGTACCGATGTCTTCCGGTACCGGGGGAGTGAGCCCCACGCCCGGTAGAAGGTCTCCGCCACGGCGTCCTCGGCCCCCGAACCGAGAGAGAAGCGGGCAACCCTCGATATCTGGGAGTGGTGGATGCGGTAGAGCTCGCCGAAGGCGTTTCGATCGCCTTCCTTGGCTCTCTTGACCAGCTCGCCCAGGGCACCTTCTTCCTTGCCGACTTCCTTGCTGCCGCCCGCGCTCTCATATCTCTTCCTATCGGCGGAGAGGCCAAAGATGTTCGCAGGATTCTTGGAGAGGGCTGGTCCGTTCATCTGGCTTCTCTATCGGCATTGGACGGAAAAAACTTTCGGGATCTCCGTACATTTCTGCCCGCCATGCCGATTGGTACGTATGAAAAGGCAAACCCGTTGCGAGGCGGGGGCGCAAAGCCATGGGGCCTCCGTCCAACGGAGGTTGCCCAGCTGCCGGAAGGGGAATCTCATGTCGATATCGAGGGCCCGGGGCCCAAAGGCGCTACGGATAGCGGCCGCTGTGATGCTGTTCGTCTTCTATTCGCTGACCCTCATCCCAGGATCTGCTATGGCCAAGGGTGGGGACTCCGACGGCGACGGGATGCCGAACCGGTGGGAAACCAAGCACGGCCTCAACGATCACAAGGCGAACGGTGGCAAGGACGCCGACACTGACGGCCTGACGAACATCGGTGAGTTCAAGAACGATTCCGACCCCAAGGACGAGGACACCGACGACGACGGTTCCGACGACGGCGACGAGGTGAAGGTGTTCGACACCGAGCCGGACGATGACGACACGGACAACGACGGGGTCGAGGACGGCGATGACGACGCGGACGAGGATGGCGTCGATAACGAGGACGAGGACGACGCCGACGAGAAGTGCAAGGCCGACGATGACGACGCGGACGAGGATGGCGTCGATGACGAGGACGAGAACGACTTCGGAACCGACCCCGACGACGCCGACACGGACGACGATGGCGTCGACGACGGCGATGAGGACGCGGATCAAGACGGCGTAGAGGACGACGACCAAGACGACGACCCCGAGGACGAGTGCAGTGAGGTTCTCGGCGTCATCGCCAGCTTCGACTCGACGACGGGCTTGCTCACGGTGAAGACCCCGTCCGGCGCGACGATCGCCGGCACCGTCACCGAGGACACCGAGCTCGAGTGGGACTCGAGCGGTCACGGGTCCGGCGACTGCCCAGACGACGACGAGGCGTCGACGGTCGACCTCACGCCCGGCATCGAGGTCTCGGAGATGGACTTCGACGACGACTCAGGAGCGCTCGAAGAGGTCGAACTCATCTGCCCGCTCTAAGCGGGTAGTAAACCGAACAGGATCAGTACCTGGATCAGTACAAGGGCCGGCGTGGGTGCGCCGGCCCTTTTCTGTTGGGCATCTACCTCGAGTCGCCGCGTCCGTTCTTGCCGGGGTACTCCCGGCCCCCGAAGGGGAGGCGCACGGACAACCTCCACGCATCCTCGCTTGAGAAGCGGTCGCGGTAGTCGGTATTGCCGAGCCGGCGGCCATGGGCCCGGCCCATGCGGCGCCATGTCGAGAGCGAGCCGCGCCAGCGTTCGTCTTCGATCTGTTCGTGGAGCGCGGCCTCGATCGCGGTTCTCTCGTCCTCGGTCGGGTGGCCGTCGACCGTGATGAGCTCGAGGTGGCGCCTCCGGGCGGTCATAGCGGGATGTTCCCGTGCTTGCGCTGGGGGATCGTCTCGCGCTTGCTGCGCAGCATGTCGAGGGTCTTGACGAGTCGAGTGCGGGTCTCGTGCGGCTCGATCACATCGTCGATGTAGCCGCGCTCGGCTGCGATCAATGGATTGCTGAACCTCTCGACGTAGTCGCCGATGAGTTCCGCGCGCTTCTCGACACCGTCGTCCGCGTCGGCGATCTCCTTGCGGTGGATGATGTTGACCGCACCTTCTGCGCCCATGACCGCGATCTCCGCCGAAGGCCAGGCAAAGCTCATGTCGGCGCGGATGTGCTTCGAGTTCATGACCACGTACGCACCGCCGTAAGCCTTGCGCGTGATGACCGTCACCCGAGGGACCGTCGCTTCCGAGAACGCGTAGAGGAGCTTGGCTCCGTGACGGATGATGCCGCCGTACTCCTGCTCGGTGCCGGGAAGGAACCCGGGGACGTCAACGAACGTAACGATCGGGATGTTGAACGCATCGCAGAACCTCACGAAGCGCGCGCCCTTGGTGGACGACGGGATGTCGAGCGTCCCGGCGAGAACCTGGGGCTGATTGGCGACGATCCCGACCGGATGACCCGCGAGTCGAGCGAATCCGGTGAGGATGTTCTGAGCCCAGTAGGCGTGCACCTCGAAGAACTCGCCATCGTCGAACACGCTGCCGATCACCTGATGCATGTCGTACGGCTTGTTGGGCGAGTCGGGCATCAACTCGTCGAGTTCGGGGCAGTCTCTGTTCGGATCGTCGGTCGGAGGGAAGTAGGGCGGAGACTCGAAGTTGTTCGACGGGATGAACGACAGCAGATAACGGATCTGTTCGAGGCAGTCTTCATCCGATTGGGTCACGAAGTGAGCGACACCTGATTTCGACGCGTGACTCATGGCCCCGCCGAGCTCTTCCTGGGTGACGGTCTCGCCGGTGACCGCTTTGATCACCTCGGGACCGGTGATGAACATGTGCGACGTCTCACTGACCATGAAGGTGAAGTCGGTCATAGCGGGGGAGTAAACGGCTCCACCGGCACATGGGCCCATGATCGCCGAGATCTGGGGGACGACCCCCGAGGACCGCACGTTCCGGTCGAAGATGTAGCCGTAGCCGGCCAGCGACGCGGCACCCTCCTGGATGCGAGCACCGCCCGAGTCGTTGAGCCCGATCACGGGAGCACCGGTTTCGAGGGCGAGGTCCATGATCTTGCAGATCTTTTCGCCCATGACCTCTCCGAGGGAGCCGCCGAAGACCGTGAAGTCCTGGGCGAAGACGAACACCTTGCGTCCGTCGATCGTGCCCCAGCCGGTCACGACGGCATCCGAGTACGGACGCTTCTCCTCGATCCCGAATCCGTGCGACCGGTGGCGAACCAGCATGTCGGTCTCGACGAAGCTGTCCTTGTCGAGGAGCTTCTCGATCCGCTCGCGGGCGGTGAGCTTGCCTCTCTCGTGCTGGCGTTCGATCGCCTTCTCGCCGCCCGATACGAGGGCCTGAGCCTTACGGTCCTCGAGGTCCCGGGTGTGCTCCGCGAGGGCGGGCGTCGATTCTTCTGCGATCTTCTGGGCGTCGTCTTCCTGTGGGGTAGCCATGGGAGGAGTCTAGTGGCCTGGCAGGGGACCGGCGTCTGGGGTCGAAGTCGTCCCATATGCGTATGCGACCGTTCAAAGATGTGCCCGCCATCAGGCGAAGCATCGCCGAGCTTCGGTCGACCGACGCGGTCGAGGAAGAGAAGGAGACCTTCGAGCTTGCCGCGTCCGCTTATCGCTTCTCTCGTGACACCAAAGCATCAGTGGATGACAAGTTGTCGTTCTCCGCGACGCTCATGCGGGCGGGAGAGGTTCAGGCTGCTACTCGATTGATCGTGGAACTCGAGGACGACGTCCGCGAGGAAGAGGTGGTCCTGGTTGAGGTGATCAACGAGGTTCAGGCGGCGCGTTCCCTTCGTCGCGAGAAGATCACGCGCCTGCGCCTCGCCCGGGTACTCGTCACGTCGATGCTCGGGGCTTGCATCATGGGTTTCTCGGCCATGGGGGTCGGCGTCGCCGGCATGTTCGCCGACCGCGCAGCCGCACGCAATCCGGCACGGGTCGCGGTCTCTTCGAACGTGGACCGCTCCGGTCGTGCAGGAAGCGGCGCGCCGGCGCAGTCGAGGAAAGTCAAGCACGTTCGGATCGGTGGAACCCTCGTGGCTCTCAACAAGGTGCAGCTGGGCGTTCTACGCGACCTTCAGAAGGGCAAGATCGATCCTGAGTTGCTCGAAGAGTTCCTCGCTTCCCTGCCGAGCGAGGTCGTGGACTCCGTGCGGATGATGTTCTTATCCGTCACGGCACCCGTGGAAGAGGCGGTCACTAAGACTGCCGGATCGGCACCCGACTCATCCGCCACTGCCAAGGGACCGGATGCTGCTAGCAAGCGGGTCAAGGAAAAGAAGGAGGACCCGCCGGACGCACCAGAGAACTCGCCACCTCCCACGCAGGACACCAACAACACCGACGCCCCCGGCGCCCTGAACGACACCAAGGGTCTTCCCTTCTAGGCAAGGACCCTCAGGAAGCGTTAGACGAGGGTGAACGATGACTCGCCCGAGTCGAGCCGGCCGACGAGTCCCGGCCCCCTCAGATGCACGGTTCCTACGTCATCGTTCGTGTGCCCGATGACCGCGGCTTGGTACCCGGCGGCCGACAACGTCTTAACCCCGCGGGCTGCATCTTCCTCGGGAACCACCACGACGAAGCCGACGCCCATGTTGAACACTCTGTACATCTCAGCATCTTCGACCTCCCCGGCGTCCTGGATCAGACGGAATATCTCCGGGACCTCAAGCAGGTTGTCGATGTCGTAGCCGACCGAGGCCTCGAGGCGGCACAGGTTGGTGAACCCGTCCGAGGTGATGTGGACCAGGCCCCGGGTGTCCACTCCCGCCGCCCACAACGCGGTCGCCGCGCGCACGTAGATCTCGGTCGGTTTGATCAGCTCCTCTCCCAGCGTGCATCCGAGCCGGCCGATCTCGTCTTCAAGCCGGTAGCCGGCCCGTGCCAGGAGGACGTTCCGGGCCAGCGTCAGGCCGTTCGAGTGGATCCCCGAAGAGGCGATCCCGATCAGTGCGTCGCCGGGCTCGATCGTTCGGCCGAGGATCAACTTGTCAGGGTGGAGGGTCCCGATGCAGGTGCCGACGAGATCGAACGCGGTGTCGTCACCGGGGGACTGGCCGTCTGAGCCGATAACCTCGGGCAGTTGCGCAAGCTCGCCGCCGGGGATCGCGACGCCGGCTTCCTTGGCCGCGGCACCGAGTCCCCTGAGGATCTCTTCGAGGCGGCGTGGATCGAGCGTGTGGACGCCAAGGTAGTCGACCATCGCGATCGGACGAGCGCCGACGCAGATGATGTCGTTGACGTTCATCGCCATGCAGTCGAAGCCGATCGTGTCGTAGCGATCCATCGCGGAGGCGATGATCGTCTTGGTTCCCACACCGTCGGTCGAGATGGCGATCGCGAGGTCGTCGGCAACCTTGAGGACGCTGGCGTAACCGCCGAAATCGGTCAGAACTTCGGCGCCCTCGGGGAGCGCCAGCGTCGGACCGAGGTGTCTGACTATGGAGGAGAGCGCTTCGCCCTGACCCTTCACTCCAGCTTGTTCGTAGCCCTGTCCACTCACGCCGCCACGCTATCAGCCGGCCCCCGGGAGCTCGATCGGTTCCGCCTCGGACCGTGCCCGGATGCCGCGCGGAAGACGCATCGCCGCGAGGAACACGATCCCGGCGGGGATGGCTGCGACCGCATACGCTGTCGGGAACCCCTGGTGCTCCGCGATGGAACCGGTGGCGACCGGGGAGATCAGGTAGCCGAGGTCGCCGGCCATCTGCCCGAGCCCGACCGCCGCTCCCGAGCCGTGGCGGGGGATCGAATCCGCGAGCAGCGCTCCGGCGGCCACCGAGATCGAGGCGATCGATGCCCCCATCAGGGACATCAGACCGAAGAACGCCCATGCCTCGCTCACCCGTCCCAGCAGGACCGTCGCGACGACCGACGCCGCCAGCGCGGGAAGCAGCACAGCCTTCCGTCCGTAGCGGTCGGCGGTCTTGCCGACGAAGGGCAGCACCATGGCCTCGCCCACCGAGATCATGGTCGCCGCGAGGCCGATCTGAGCGTCGCCCAGACCGAGTTCGCTGGCCGCGAACAGCGGACCGATGAACTGGGCCGGCCCTGAGATGGTCCACCACGCGGCGAACGTCGCCGCGAGAGCTATCACGTAACGGAGATCCGAGAACAGCGGCCGGGCCGCTCGGAGGGCTTCGAGCGGCGGTCGCTTCACGCGTTCGACGGCCTCGCCTTCGTCGGCCATCACGAACCAACCGATGACCGCCGCCACGAGAAGTCCGGTCGCGTAGAAGTGGAACGGCGCGGCAAGACCGAAGGAGTGCGAGACCAGCCCTCCCAATAGAGGGCCCAGGCCGATGCCGATCAGGAACGTGGCGCGGTTCGCCACCGCGGCGCGCCCCATCGCCTCCGGCTCGATGATGCGGATGATCCGGTTCTGGAGTCCGGCGATGAAGAGCGCCGAACCCGCGCCGCCGAATCCCCGTGCGAACACGAGCTGCGGGAAGTTGACGGCGAACCCCGCGGCGTACGACGACAGTGCGACGATCAGCAGTCCGGTGACGGCCGACGCGCGTTCGCCGAAGCGATCGACGAAGACACCACCGACGATCCCGAACGAGAAGCGCGTGAGACCGAAGACAAGTTGAACCAGGCCGACGACCGCCAGCGAGACCCCAAACGCCTTCGCGTACCGCGGCAGGACAGGGATCAGCATGCCGAACCCCAGGGCGACTGTGATCGACATGGCGAGCAGGCGCCGGAACTCCGGACGCCTCAGCGGATGGACGATCTCCTGAGCGCTCACCTTCGAACCGTTCCGACGAGCTTCGTCACCGCCACGGCCACCAGTGCGGCCCACGCCCCCGCCATCCGTGACACTCCGAGACCACCGGCGAACGCGAACCCGCCGAGAGCGATCACTGCGGTGAACCATCGAGCGATCCGTACGCGCCGCGCATCGAGAAGCTCCCCCGTGTAGTCGGCCCGGCTGCGCACCGACTGCAGACCGAGGAACGGCACCGAGAGGACACCGGCGCCGAGCACCACCGAACTCGTGACGTCGAGGTCGTACCAGTGGCCGACGGAGTCGGCGATGGCCGCCGCGGTCCCGCCCGCGATCAGGATTGCGAGCGCGGCGATCATCGAGCGAGGATGATCTCCCCCTCCGAGCGAACGACTCACCACAAGGGTTGCAGCCAGGCCCACGGTCGCCGCCGGACCAGCCTCCTGCGTCGCGACGTAGGTGCCCAGGAGCACGACGAAAATGAGGTCTCCCCGCGTTGGGGGTCGTCCGGTCGATCGGACCATTAAGCGCGCCGCTATCAGAGTGGCCAGGAGAAGACCGGGTGACGAGGGCAACCAGAACCACAGAGCGAACGCCCCGAGCTCGGCGGCCAGAGCGCTCGAGTTGTTGCCGGGATCGAGCTCCCTGCCGAGCGCCCACGCGAGGAACACCGCGACGCCGGCGCCGAACGCGTCGGTCAGGCTTTCAAGGACGCCCGTGTCGTCGAGGAGCCGCGCCGCCAGCGCCGCCGCCCCCGCGACGACCGCGATCCCGAGCGCGGCGACGTTGCTCTTGACCCGTGGATCTATCAACCTGGACAGCGAGGTGGCTCGCTGCCGGGCGAGACCCTTCTCCCAGCGCCTCCCGACCCGATCGAGGTTCAACCGGTTACTCCCCGGAAGTTCGTTGGATCAACTCGACGAGCAGACCGTGGTTCCCCTTGGGGTGGACGAACGCAACCATGTGGCCGCGCCCGCCCCGGCGGGCGGCTTCATCGATGAGCGGAACACCCTTCGCCTTGAGGTCGGCGAGCATTCCCGCGAGGTCGTCGACCTCGTACGCGATGTGGTGCAGTCCCTCACCGCGTTTGGCGAGGAACTTGCCGACGGTCGTTTCGGGGTCTGTGGCACCGAGCAGCTGAAGATAGGAGTCCCCGATCGGGAGCATGGCCTCTTCCACGCCCTGGTCCTCGACCAGCTCACGGTGGGCCACTTCGAGCCCCCACACGGCCCCGTAGTGATCGATGGCCGCGTCGAGATCGGCAACGGCAAGCGCGATGTGTTCGACCCTGAGCGACATAGGCGACATCCTAGCCGTGGGTAGGATGGGGACTCGATCACGAGCACGGACTACGGACTGTTGAACGTCCAGACTCAGAAGCGGGTCGTCTCGACGAGCCGCCAAATGAAAGGACCCGCAATGGCCTCCACGGTTATCGTCTCCACCGCCCGTACCGCGATCGGCAGGTTCGGCGGCGCCGTCGCGAACGTTCCCGCGGTCGACCTCGGAGCGCACGCGATCAAGGCGGCGCTCGAGCGC
>JBKJZQ010000033.1:0-14985 GCA_046715095.1 Actinomycetota bacterium
GGTACAGACCGCGTGGAAAGAGGCGGGGGCGGAGGTCGTCGTTCTCTCGGCCACGGGCCAAGGTCATGTCGATCTAGAGGAACTCGTGACGCTCCTCGGAGCGAGAGACGTCCTCGAGGTCTATTGCGAGGGCGGCGCCGAACTCGCTACCGCGTTGCTGAAGGACGACCTCGTCGACCGTCTCGAGATCCACTACGGACCGGTCGTCGTGGGCCGGGGCGGACCGGCCATCGGCGATCTCGCAGTCATCGCGATGAAGGACGCGGTCCGGTTCCGAACGGTCGACGTAGATCGTTCCGGCGACGACGTGATGGTCACCTTGATGAGGGAGGAAGCCTGATGTTCACCGGGATCGTCATCGAAAGAGGAAGCGTCAAGAAAGCCCGCGAGCGTGGCGGGATGCTCGAGCTCGAGATAGAGGCGCCCCAGATCGCCAGGGAGTTGAAGGTCGGAGATTCGGTTGCCGTGAACGGCGTGTGCCTGACGGCTACGGCGACCGGCCGGCGCCGGTTCACCACCCAGGCGATGCCCGAAACGACGGCCAAGACGACCATCGGAAAGGTCACGAAGGGCGAGTACATCAACCTCGAGCTTCCAGCCCGCCTCACCGACCGGCTCGGCGGCCACCTCGTCCAGGGGCACGTCGACGGGGTCGCCCAGGTGGTGAGGATCGAGGACGACGAGGACGCCCGCCGGGTGTGGTTCACGGCGGACGAGGGACTCCTCAGGTACATGGTCGACAAGGGTTCCGTGACGCTCGACGGAGTCTCACTCACGGTCGTTGAAGTAGGGCGCTCCACCTTCCAGGTGGCGCTGATCCCGCACACGCTCGAGGTCACGACGCTCGGCGTCCTGACCAATGGCTCGCACGTAAACGTTGAGGTCGATGTCGTCGCTAAGTACGTCGAGCGCCTCCTGAGACTCAAGGACAAGGAGTAGAGATGCCGCATGCACGCGTCGAAGACGCCATAGAGGAGCTCAAACAGGGGCACATGGTGATCGTCGTTGACGACGAGGGCCGTGAGAATGAGGGCGACCTGATCTTCGCCGCCGAGAAGGCGACCCCCGACTCGGTCGCTTTCATGGTCAAGCATTGCTCGGGGATCATCTTCGTGTCGATGGAGGGTGAGAGGCTCGAGCAACTGAACCTTCCGCTGATGGTCTCCAATAACTCCGAGTCGATGCGTACGGCATTCACGATCTCGGTCGACGCGCACCGGGGCACCTCGACGGGGATCTCGGCGGCCGATCGATGTGCGACGATCCGAACCCTCATCGACCCGGAGGCGAGGCCGGCGGACCTCGCCCGGCCGGGGCACATCTTCCCGTTGCGTTACGCGCCGGGCGGCGTCTTGCAGCGGGCCGGTCACACCGAAGCGTCCGTCGACCTCGCCCGCGCTGCCGGCCTCTATCCGGCAGGCGTGGGGTGCGAGATCGTGAACGACGACGGCTCGATGGCCAGGCTCCCCGAGCTCGAGCGATTCGCCGAGCAGCACGATTTCCTGATCATTTCGATCGCCGACCTCATCGTCCATCGGCGTCGTTCCGAGAAGCTCGTCCACCGCATGACCGAGGCCCGGATCCCGACGAGCTACGGGGACTTCAAGGCGGTCGCCTACGAGAGCCACGATGGCCGGACGCACGTAGCGCTCGTCAAGGGGGACCCGAAGGGCAAGGAGAACGTCCTCGTTCGGGTCCACTCCGAGTGCTTCACGGGGGATGTGATCGGAAGCATCCGGTGCGACTGCGGTCTTCAGCTCCAGGAGGCCCTGAGACAGGTGTCCGAAGAGGGCGAAGGCGTGGTCGTCTACATCCGGGGCCACGAGGGGCGCGGGATCGGGCTGCGTCACAAGCTCGACGCCTACGCCCTCCAGGACACCGGACTCGACACCGTTGAGGCGAACGTCGAACTCGGGTTCGCACCGGACTCGCGCGACTACGGCGTTGGCGCTCAGATCCTCGCCGACCTCGGCGTGTCGACGATGAGGCTCCTCACAAACAATCCGACGAAGCGGGCCGGTCTCGAGGGCTATGGGCTCAAGATCGTGGACCGCGTGCCGCTCGAAAGCACACCCAATCCCGAGAACATCCACTACCTGAGGACGAAGAAGGACAAGATGGGCCACATTCTCAACTCATTCGGGCCAGAGTCGGAGACGCCTCGACGGTGAGCCACTGGGGGGCACAGAAGCCGGTCGCCTCGGCGAGCGGCAGAACAAACTGGGAAGGAAGAGCAATGAGAACTTACGAAGGAGATTTCGACGCACGCGACCTTCGGGTCGCCGTCGTCGTGAGCAGGTTCAACGAAACCATCAGCAAGCGGTTGCTCGACGGCGCGATCGACTCGCTGCTCCGCCACGGTGCAAGCGGCGACAACCTCTCCGTGACCTGGGTTCCGGGCGCGTACGAGCTACCGCTCGCAGCCGATCGCGTCGCATCTTCGGGAACGGTGGATGCCGTGGTCTGTCTGGGGGCAGTGATCAGGGGAGAGACGGCTCACTTCGAGTACGTCGCCGGGGGAGCCGCAAGCGGCATCGCCGAAGTGATGCTCCGTACCGGGGTCCCCGTCACCTTCGGAGTGCTCACCACGGAGTCGACCGAACAGGCAGAGGACCGCGCTGGTGGCAAGATGGGCAACAAGGGCGCCGAGGCCGCCCTGGCGGCGGTCGAGATGGCCAACCTCCTCGCCGCGCTGCCCAAGCCAGACCAGCCCATCTAGGGGGTTCCGTGCTGAAGTTCGTTCTACCGAAGGGCTCGCTCGAAAGGGCGACACTCGAGCTGTTCGAGGCCGCCGATCTCCGCGTCAGCCGGGGGTCCGACCGCGACTACCGGGCCACGGTCGACGACCCACGCATCGATTCCATCATGGTGCTGCGCCCGCAGGAGATCCCGACCTATGTCGAGGACGGTTTTTTCGATGTCGGTGTCACCGGTGAGGACTGGATCGCGGAGACAGGTGCCAATGTCATCAAGGTGACGCCGCTGCAGTACTCCAAGAACACCGACCGACCGGTGAAGGTCATCCTCGCCGCTCCCAAGGATGCGGGCATCAATTCGCCCGAGCAGATCAAACCCGATTCACGTATCTCCACCGAGTACCCCAATCTCACCAAGGCGTACTTCGAGAAGCTCGGCATCCCGGTCAGGATCTTCCTGTCCTACGGGGCGACCGAGGCGAAAGTGCCCGACATCGTCGATGCGATCGTAGATGTCACCGAGACGGGCTCGACCCTGAGGCGCAACGGCATGGAGATCGTCGACGTGATCCTCGAGTCCCGTACGCACCTCATCGCCAACCCCGCGTGCTACCGGGATCCCGAGAAGAGGCGGGCCATCGACGAGCTCACGATCCTCCTTCGCGGGGCGATCGACGCCAGGGGGAAGGTGCTGGTCAAGCTGAACGTCGCCGAGGCCGCCCTGGAGGGGGTCGTGGGCCTCCTGCCGTCGATGCGGTCGCCGACCGTCTCCCAGCTCTCGGAGGCGGGGTTCTACGCGGTCGAGACCATCGTCCCGAAGAACACGATCAACATCCTGATCCCGCAACTGAAGGCGCTGGGCGCCGAGGACATCGTGGAGCTCCCGGTCACCAAGATAGTGCCCTGAGGCGTCCGAGCACCGACGGGCGAAGAGATGTCCCTCTTCCTGTGCTGTGTTGCTGGGAGCTCGGTTGCCGGGCCCGTGAGCTACTGAGGCGGGGCGGAGGCTGCTTGCGCGTAGGCCATCTGGAGCTGGGAGAGAACCCCCCGGAGCGGAACCTCGGCGTCGCCGAGCCGGGGGCCGATGTCTCGGACGAGCGCAGCGAGCGCGTCGATCGCGAGCTGCGCCTCCTCCAGCGGGCCGCTCTCCAGCTTCACACCCGCAACGTTGACGAGGTTCATCGCCGTCGAGACCACCCAGTCCCGGCTGGGGACGGCGGCGATCTCCTCGGCCATCCGGCGGGCTTCGGCCTCCTGCTCCGGGGTCCACACCGGCTTCCCCCCCGCTCCTTGTTGTGCCCCACCAGCTCCTTGCGGCGAATGCTCTGCCCGGGGCGCCGGGGGGGGTTCCTCCGGGGTTCCGGGTGGCGAGGCCGTTGTGGGGGCCGGGTGGGGAGCAGGCTCGGGCGCCGGGCCGGGAGCAGGGGAAGGCGCGGGCGCGGGCCGAGCGGAGAACCGCTTGTCCACTACCCGGGGTTTGGGGCGAGGGCCCCCTTCGTCCTCTCCTACGATGGGGTCACGCTGTTCATCATCCATGGGCGCCCGTTATACTCCCTCGTGCGAATGTGTTGCCAAGAAGGGTTGTCCCGTTAGCCCTCACCTCCCAGCCGCGAAGGCCGCGTGAGGTTTCTGGTAGTTACCGAGGGCGGCGTTGTCATGCGCCGGCCTGCCGGTGACGTCTGGTTCTTGGCGTCACCGGCTTTTCGCGTCCCAAGAGGGCCGGTGACGGGCACGACGAAAGAGTGTTCGACGGAACGATTGTTTGACGGAAGGAGATCGGGATCACAACTGAATTGAGGATCAACGACCGCATCCGCATCCCGCAGGTTCGCGTCATCGGACCAGATGGCGAACAGGTGGGGATCTTGAGCACCACGGATGCGATGGAGATGGCGCAGGAGAACGACCTTGATCTCGTCGAGGTAGCTCCCCAAGCCGATCCGCCTGTCTGCAGGATCATGGACTACGGCAAGTACAAGTACGAACAAGCCGTGAAGCAGCGGGAAGCCCGGAAGAAGCAGTCTCACGTCGTCGTGAAAGAGATGAAGATGCGGCCGAAGATCGACCGCCACGACTACGGGACGAAGAAGGGTCACGTCGTTCGATTCCTCAATGACGGCGCCAAAGTGAAGATCACCATCATGTTCAGGGGTAGGGAGATGGTCCACCCGGAGATCGGTAAGCGGCTACTGGACCAGCTCGCCGAGGAGCTCCAGGAGATCGCAAAGGTCGAGAACGTTCCGAAGCTCGACGGCCGGAATATGACGATGGTGCTCGGACCCATCAAGGAGCCGGGGAAGCAACAGTCGAAGCCCGCGGCTCCTCCCAAAAAGCGGGAGGCGAGACCGGCGCAGCCTGGGGCACCGGCCGAGGCTGTAGCAGAGACGGAGTCCCCGGGAGAGACCGAAGAGACCGAAGAGACCGAGGCCGAGAGCGCGACGTCCCGGCCGATCAAGGTGACTAGGGCAGAAGGAGGCTGATCGGATGCCAAAGATGAAGTCGCACCGAGGTGCGGCCAAGAGGTTCAGGGTCACGCGTAACGGCAAGGTCCTTCGCCGGCGCGCGAACTTGAATCACATGCTCGGCAAGAAGACGTCGAGACGGAAGCGCAACCTGGCCGCGCCGACCGCGGTCGTTTCCGAGTCCGACTCGAAGCGCATCCGCCGGATGCTGGGCAAGTAGGGAGGATCTGAGATGCCACGCGTCAAGAGGGGTGTCGCCGCCCACAACCGGCACAAGAAGGTACTCAAGCAGGCCAAGGGCTACTACTCGGCGCGCGGGAAGCACTACCGCGCGGCCAATGAACAGCTCCTGCACTCGGGTGCGTATGCGTTTCGCGACCGCCGGGCCCGCAAGGGAGATTTTCGCCGCCTGTGGATCCAGCGCATCAATGCCGCCGCTCGCATCAACGGGCTCAGCTACAGTCGCTTGATCTCGGGGCTACGCATCGCCGAGGTCGAGGTCGACCGCAAGATCCTCGCGGAGCTGGCCGTCAACGAGCCCGGAGCCTTCGCCGCGCTCGCCGAGGTGGCGAAGAAGTCGCTCGAGAAGGCGTCCTGACCGACATCACGAGCCCGAGGAACCCTCGGGTTGCCAGAGCCAGGAAACTGAGGAGGCGCTCGTCCCGGGACCGGGAGGGCGCCTTCCTCGCGGAGGGACCGCAGGCGGTCCTCGAGGCGCTGGCGACCGGTTCTCCCATCGAGGAGATCTTCGTCTCGGCTGAAGCTCCTCGGGAGGTCGAGGAGAAGGCACGCGCCGCCGGCATCAAGGTGTTGCGCGTCACGGACGACGTGGTGTCCTCGCTGTCCGATACGGCGACGCCACAAGGGGTGGTCGCGGTCGTCGAGATGCGCTCGCTCGAGCTCGGGGACCTTCCCGGTGACGCCGATCTCGTGATCGTCCTCGCGGACGTCAGGGACCCGGGTAACGCGGGGACGATCCTGCGATCCTCGCTGGCCGCGGGCGCCGATGCCGCGGTGTTCGCCTCGGGATCGGTCGACCCATATCACCCGAAGACGGTGAGGGCCGGCGCCGGAGCGCTGTTCCGCCTGCCGGTCGTCAGGGGGATCGATCTTGTGGACGCGCTGAGTGTCCTCAAGGGAGCGGGGTTCATTCTTCTGGGAGCCGAGGCATCCGCCGAGGTGCCGTACACGGATGTCGACATGACGGGAAAGCTGGCGTTGGTTCTGGGCAACGAGGCGTGGGGCCTTCCGTCAGAGGCTTCTGCAGTGATCGATCCGTTCGTGTCGATCCCGATGCCCGGGCCTGTCGAATCGCTCAACGTCGGGATCGCCGGTGCCCTACTGCTCTTCGAGGCGGTGCGGCAGCGGGGGGCGGGTAACCTGCCTCCACGATGAGCGACCCTCGACTCGCGGAGATGATCACGAAGATGGCGCACGAGCTGCGCTCGCCCCTCACTTCGGTGAAGGGGTTCTCCTCGATGCTGATGACGCGCTGGGATCGTT
Organism: Actinomycetota bacterium; assembly: GCA_046715095.1. Taxonomy (GTDB): domain Bacteria; phylum Actinomycetota; class CADDZG01; order CADDZG01; family WHSQ01; genus WHTI01. The sequence continues at coordinate 6,662 of JBKJZQ010000033.1, forward strand.
TCACCGACGAGCAGAAATTCCAGTTCGTGGAGACGATCCACCACGATGCCAACCGCATGAGCCGCATCATCTCTGAGGTGCTCGACCTCGCCCGCATAGAGTCGGGGGGGCTGGAGTTGCACCGAGCCCAGCATGAACTCCTTCCGATCGCCCAGAGGGCAAGTGGGAACCTCTCGACCGTGCCCGGTGTCGAGCGCATCGAGGTGAGCGTCGGAGTCGATGTCGTTGTTCACGCGGACGCAGAACGGCTCGAGAGCGTGCTGACCAACCTCCTCGAGAACGCGCTCAAGTTCTCCGACGTGGGCCCAATATCCTTAGAGGCATCGGTCGAGGGAGACATGACCCTGATAAGGGTCACCGACCTGGGCGTCGGCGTTGAGAAGGGTCGCCTCGAGGAGATATTCCAAGGTCCGCAGCCGGCGCACGCGGGTGCGGCGATGCCGAGCGGTGGCGGTCTCGGCCTCTACCTGGCCCGCGGCGTCCTGGGGGCCCACGGAGGATCCATATCGATCGATAGCAAAGCCGGCGAAGGAGCAACGTTCATCCTGAGATTGCCCGGAAAAGGAGCCGCGTGAGCGACGCCGCAGCGGACGTGCGCGGGGGTCTCGAGGAAGCCCGTGCCGAGGGACTCAAGAAGATCGAGGCGGCGGCGGACCTTGCCGCGCTGGAGGAGGCGCAGATTCGCGTCCTGGGTCGCAAGGCCCCGCTGGCACGCGCCCGCTCTTCGCTGAAGGATGTCGGAGCCGAGGATCGTAAGGAACTCGGGATGCTCGCGAACGAGGTTCAGGCGTCGATCCAGGCCGCTCTCGATCGCAAGCGCGAGACGTTCCAGGCAGAGGCACTCCAGCAGCGCTGGGCCACCGAGCGCGTCGACGTGACTCTGCCGGGTGAGGCTCCACCCGTCGGCTCGATCCATCCGCTGACGCGCACGATCTGGGAGATCGTCGACGTCTTCATCGGGATGGGTTACCGGCTTTATGAAGGTCCCGAGGTGGAGCTCTCGACCTACAGCTTCGATGCGCTCAGGACTCCGAAGGAGCACCCTTCGCGTTCACCGAGCGACACCTTCTACATCGAAGGCAAGGGTGATGCGGTCGGCCTGAGGCCCCATACCTCTCCGGTGCAGATCCGGACGCTCGAAACAGAGGAGCCCCCCGTATATGGGGTCATGCCGGGCCGCTGCTACCGCCGAGACCAGCAGGACGCGACACACCTCGCCGGGTTCACCCAACTCGAGGGGCTCGCGGTCGATGAGGGCATCACGATGGGGGATCTCAAGGGTTCTCTCCTCGAGTTCGCCCATGCGATGTTCGGGCGCGATCTCGACGTCCGCCTGAGGCCCCACTTCTTCCCCTTCACCGAACCGTCCGCCGAGATGGACGTCCAGTGCTTCATCTGCAGGGGCGACGGCTGTCGAGTGTGCAAGCAGGAAGGGTGGATCGAGATCCTCGGTTGCGGCATGGTCCACCCGTTCCTCCTCGAGTGGGTCGGCTGGGACACGGAGAAGTACACCGGGTTCGCGTTCGGCCTGGGCGTAGAGCGCGTGGCTGCACTGGCTCACGGCGTTCCCGATATCCGTTACTTCTGGGAGAACGACCTCAGGATGCTCACGCAGTTCAGGGGGCCGGCATGAGGTTCGGGTTGAGCTGGCTCAAGGAGTACGTGGACATCGATCTGTCGCCGGAGGAGCTCAAGGACCTCCTCAACTTCTCGGGTACGAAGGTCGAGACGATGGAGCGTCCGGGGGCCGGGATCGATGGCGTGGTCGCCGCCGAGGTGTTGAGCATCGCCCGGCATCCGAACGCCGACACGTTGTCGCTCGTCGACGTCCGCTGGGCCGACGGCGAGGAACAGCGGGTCGTGTGCGGCGCCGAGAACTTCAAGGTGGGGGACCTCGTGCCGCTGGCTCGTGTGGGAGCGCATCTCCCCGGCGCCGAGATCGCCGAGCGGATGATCAGGGGCGAGATCTCCCGCGGCATGCTGTGCTCGGGAGCCGAGTTGGGGGTCTCGAAGGATCACTCCGGGATCCTGATCCTTCCAACGGAGGTGGCTCTGGGAGCCGACGTGGTCGGAGCGCTCGGACTCGACGACGTCATCTACGAGCTCGAGGTCACCCCCAACCGCGGTGATTGCATGAGTCTCATCGGCGTCGCCCGCGAGGTCGCCGCGCTCGTGGGCAAGGAGCTCCGGCTACCCGAGGTTCGCGTGCCGCCGTCCGATGTGGCGAACCCGGTCGAGGTTCAGATCGACGATCCGGTGGGTTGTTCCCGTTACATCGCCCGTTATGTCGACGGCATCACGATCGGACCTTCGCTCGCGTGGATGGCAACGCGGCTATTGGCGGCGGGGATCAGGCCCATCTCGAACGCGGTCGACGTCACGAACTACGTTCTGCTGGAGACCGGTCAGCCGTTGCACGCGTTCGACGCCCGCCAGATCACCGATGACAAGATCGTCGTTCGCCGGGCGAAGCCGGGCGAGAAGCTCACGACGCTCGACGGGGTCGAGCGTCAGATGCGTCCCATCGACCTGCTGATCTGCGATCCTAAACGTCCGCTCGCCATCGCCGGGGTGATGGGCTGCGAAGACTCCGAGGTGTCGGACGACACGACCGCCCTCGTCCTCGAGGCTGCGCGTTTCGATCCCTCATCGGTGTCCCAGACCAGCCGCGATCTCGGGCTGCGCACCGAAGCATCCGCCCGTTTCGAGCGCGGAGTAGACCCCGAGGGAGTCGCCTTCGCCACGGCCCGGGCGTGCATGCTCTTCGCCGAGCTGGCAGGGGGCCGGATCTCACCGGAAGTGGTGGATGAGTACCCGTCGCCTCCGGAGCGCCTGACGATCAGGCTGCGTCCGTCTCGAACGGAGCATCTCCTCGGATACGAGATCCCGGCGGACGACCAGATCGCTCATCTCCGCGCGGTCGGCTTCGAGGTCGAGTCGGCGGGGAACGTCCTGAAGGTCGAGGTTCCGACCTTCCGCCCCGACGTCGAGCGTGAGGTGGATCTGATCGAGGAGGTTGCCCGGCTCGAAGGCTTCGACAAACTGCCGGCGACCCTCCCCAAGGGGCATTCCGGTGGACTCGACCCCGCGCAGACCGCCGACCGGCGGGTTCGTCAACTCCTGTCCGGAATCGGGATGGCGGAGGCATGGACGCCCTCGCTGGTCTCTCCGAAGGATGTCGATGATCTCGGCCTCCCGGAGGATCACCCGGCGCGGGGCGCGGTTGCGCTCTCCAACCCGATGAGCGAGGACGAGAGCGTCCTCCGGACCACCATCCTTCCGGGACTTCTTAGATCCGTCGCACGCAACGTGGCTCAGCGCGCCGGCGGGGTTGCGCTGTACGAACTGGCGCGCATCTACGAGCCATCGGACGCGGATCTTCCGCAGGAGGCGGACGTGCTTGCCGCCGTGTTCACGGGACTGAGAACCGGTAAGCACTGGCGCGACGCGGGCCGGCGCTGGGACTTGTTCTCGGTGAAGGGGGTCCTCGAGGCTCTGTTCACCGGGTTGCGACTCGAGGCTCCACGGTTCCGTCCGGTGACGGGACATCCCTTCCATCCCACCCGTGCCGCGGCGGTGTCGTTGAACGGGACGGCCCTCGGTGCACTGGGGGAGATCCACCCGGAGGTCTGCGAGAGGTTCGACGTTCCCGAAGGCAGCGTGGCCTTCGAGATCGCGGTGGCACCGATCATGGCGGCTTTACCGCCCCGGCCCCAGGTCGCGGAGCTCGGCAGGTACCCCGCCATCTACCTGGACCTCGCGTTCGTCGTCGACGCCGGCGTGCCGGCGGAGAAGATCGGCGACCTGATCGCGAGGTCGGGCGAACCCGAGGTGACCAAAGTGGAGTTGTTCGACGTCTACACGGGTGAGCAGGTTCCGGCTGGCAAGAAGAGCCTGGCCTACGCGCTCGAGCTGCGAGTACCGGGTAGGACCCTCACCGACGAGGACGCCGGGGTGGTGAGGGACCGCATCCTGGGCGCGGTCGGCGAGCGTACCGGGGCCGAACTGAGGACCTGAGCCGCACACCTAGCGAGGAGAGGGACATGTCCAAGCGAGATTTCCTGAGCGTCGACGATCTTTCGCTCGAGGAGCTGAAGGAGCTGCTCGACCGAGCCGCGGCGGTGAAGGACAAACCCCAGAAGGTTGCGGGTGCTCTTGCCGGAAAGCAGGTCGCTCTCGTCTTCGAGAAGCCTTCCACCCGGACGCGGGTGTCGTTCGAGGTCGCCGTGACGGCGATGGGTGGTCACCCACTGGTGTTGAGGGGCGACGAGCTGCAGATCGGCAGAGGCGAGACCGTCTCCGATACAGGAACGGTCCTGTCGCGGTTCGTCGACTGCATCGTTATCCGGACCTTCGGCCACGACCGTCTGCTCGAACTGGCTGAGGCCGCGTCGGTGCCGGTCGTCAACGCGCTCAGCGACTTCTCACATCCCTGCCAGGCCCTCGCCGACATGCAGACGATCATGGAACAGAAGAAGGACCCGGCAGGATTGGTGCTCGCCTACGTCGGGGATGGGAACAACGTCGCTCACTCGCTCATGTTCGCGGGAACGAAACTGGGGATGCACGTGAGGGTCGCGACCCCGAAAGGCCACCAGCCGGACGCTGTGGTCGCCGAGCGATGTGCACAGATAGCGGCAGAGACCGGCGGAACCGTCGTGGTGACTACCGTGGTCGCCGAGGCGGTGACGGGCGCAGACGTGCTGTACACGGATGTGTGGGCGTCGATGGGACGGGAAGCCGAAGCGGAGCAGCGGAGGTCCACGTTCCAGGGCTACTCGATCGACCGGACCGCTCTCGACCTCGCCGACGACGACGCCATCGTGATGCACTGTCTTCCGGCGCACCGGGGCGAGGAGATCTCTGCCGATGCGATCGACGGACCGCAATCGGTCGTGTGGGATCAAGCGGAGAACCGGATGCATTCGCAGAAGGCATTGCTCGCGTGGCTGCTCGCGTAAGCGGTTCGTGAAAAGACTCCCGCGGCGCTTCTATGAGCGCGACTCGCTCTCCGTCGCCGGGGATCTGATCGGCTGCATCTTCGTACACCGGCTGGGAAACGTGCGCCTCGCGGTGAGGTTGGTCGAAGTCGAGGCGTACAGAGGCGAGATGGACCCGGGCTCGCATGGGTACCGGGGTATGACCCCGAGGACCGAGGTGATGTTCGGCGCTCCCGGCCACCTGTACGTGTACTTCACTTACGGGATGCACTACTGCGCGAACGTCGTGTGCGACCGGCCCGGTGTGTGCGAGGCGGTCCTGCTCAGAGCGGGGGAGCCCCTCGAGGGGATCGAAGAGATGCGCATCCGCCGCCCCGGGATGTCCGACCGCCTCCTTGCCGCCGGCCCGGCGCGCCTCACCACGGCGATGGGGATCGGCAAGGAGGACAACGGCGCGTCGCTGCTTCGAGGGGGCGACTTCTGGATCGCCGAAGACGACGCCACCGAGATGTGGCGCGCGGCTGAGGTTGCCGAGACCGTGAGGGTCGGGCTCAGCCCCGGAAAGGGAGACGATCTCCCGTGGCGCTTCGTGGTCCCCGGCCACCCCTACGCCTCTCGCCGCACCTAAAGGTGGATTCAGTACCGGGTGCGGTTCGCCTGCACCGCCGCCACGTAGGCCCGCTGTTCCTGATTCAGGTGGACTCCAACGTTGCCCGGGCCGGAGTAGTAAGCGGCCAGCGCCTTGTCCTCGGAGCCCATCGAACCGAGCATCCGGGACAGATACATCACGCCCAGCTTGACGTTGTCGTCCGCTTTGTGGACGTCGAGAGACCCTCCCCCGAGGACCTGGTTCACGTAGTCGGCCGTGTCGGGGATCACCTGCATGATCCCGATGGCCCCGGCCGACGACCGGACGCCCTGCTGCCATCCGCTCTCGTGCCACGCGAGCCCCTTGACCAGCGCGGGATCGATCCCGGCGGCTGCGGCGTGGCGATCGATCGAGGACTCGACCGACCACGCGGTGGGAGTGGATGGAGTGGTCGCGACGGTACCCTGAGAGGAGATCGTGATCGTGGTCCCAGCGATGATCAGATCGGGATCGGCGATGACGTTGTGCCGGACGAGATCGGCGACCGACACCGTGTACCGCTTCGAGATCAAGCTCAGGGTCTCTCCCGGCTCGATCCGGTGGGTGGTCCGTCCGGCCGAGGACGAATCGCCGGGGATCTTCAGCCTCGTGCCGGCGATGATCACGTTCGGGTCCTCAAGATGATTCACCCGGGCGAGCGAGGAGACGCTCACGCCGTGGCGGGCTGCGATGCCCGACAGCGTTTCGCCTCTGTTAATCAAGTGACCGCCCCCTGCGGCGTGCGCCGCCGGGCCGGCCGCCCACAGCGCCGCAGCCGTTCCCAGCACCACCGGGCCGTGCTTCTTGGGTCGGGGCCTCAGATGCTTGCCCACGTACCGTTTCGGATACATAGCCGCCTCCAGTTCGCAGAACAGGAACAAACGGCGGCAATTATGCACAGAAGGCAACACAGGCAACAAGCAGACCGAGCGGACGGCTAGGGGTTCACCCAGATCCTTACGGTCGAGTCGTCGCGCGCGCTCGAGCCTCCGGGCGGGTCCTGCATCCACACCAGGCCGCTGTTCTCCTTGGCGTCGTGTCTGTCGTCCTCCTTGGCCACGACTACGTCCACATCGAACCCCTCGTCCTCGAGACGCTCGAAGGCATCGTCTTCGGACTTGCCCACGACATCGGGAACGTCCGAATGGCCCTCTTCTCGCTTCTCGTCCTTGGTCTTGAGGTCCTCGGGAACCTCGCACGGGTTGTCGGGGGCCGTGCCCTCGATGAACGTTCCGGTGACCGAGAACTCGGTTGAAGTCTTGTTCGTGGCCAGACAACCGGTGCGCGAATCGATCTGCGCGGTGGTCGTCCCGCCCGGATTGGTGAAGCTGGCGACGTCGTAGCCGGCCAGCGCCCTCGCCATGTAGGCGCCCCAGATCTCGGCCGGCCACGAACCGCCCGTAACCTGGATCCTTGTCGGTCGACATCCGGTCTCGCTTACGCAAGACGTGGTCATCTCGATCGCTCCCTCGGGGTACCCGACCCAGACCGCGGTGGCAAGGTTGGGTGCGTAGCCTGCGAACCACGCGTCCCTGTAAGCCTGAGCGGTGCCCGTCTTTCCCGCGACGGGACGACCGGCGGCGCCGGCCGCCGTGCCGGTCCCTCGGGCAACGACCTGCTCCAGGGCGGTGGTAGTGAGGTAGGCGACCGCGGGGTCCATGACCTGTTCGGGCTCGGAGTTGTCCTCGTAGAGGACCTTGCCGTCGGCGTCGACGATCTTCGTGATGGCGACCGGGTCATGTTGCATGCCGTTCGCCGCGAAAGTCGCGAACGCGTCCGCCATGCCGAGGGGGTTGACTTCGTCCGATCCTAGGACGGCGGAAGCAACTGCCGGCAACGGGGTCCGGATCCCCATGTCGGCGGCGAGCTCGACCACGGCCGGAGGCCCGACCGCGATCATCACCTGGGCGAACACGACGTTGACGGAGTTGACCGTGGCCTCGAGGAGGGGGAGCCGTCCGGCGAAGGACTCACCCGCGTAGTTGCACACGTTCCAGTCACCGCCGGCGTTGGCACCGGGGAAGACCATGCACGCCTGGGAGTCGAACGTATTGGACAACGACATACCGTCGGCCAGCGCAGCCGCCAAAGCGAAGGGCTTGAACGCAGAGCCGGCCTGGCGCCCGGTTCCCGGCGCCTTCTTCACCCAGACCCCGTCGATCTTCTCGCGCCCTAGATCGGGTTCCGCCTGGATAGCGAGATTGAACTTGGCGAAGGGGTCCTCCTTCCCCTTGGCGAACCAGTCGCGTCCGCCGACCATCGCTTTGACGTGTCCCGTGTCCGGTTCGATCGTCACGAGCGATGCGTGAGGGTCGGAGGCCTCGTACAGCACCTCGGCAACGGTTTCTTCGGCGGCGCGCTGCATCTCGAGGTCGACCGTGGTGTAGATCTTGAGGCCCCCGGTGTAGAGGAGGTCCTCGCGCGCCTTCCGGTTCTTGCCGAGATCCTTGAAACGGGGGTCGTACTGGATCAGGCGCTTGACGTAGTCGACGAAGTAAGGCGCCTCGTACTCGCCTTCGGGCGCTCGCTCGAGCTTGATCTTGCTGTTCCGCGCTTGTTCCGCGTGATCCGAGTCGGCGTAGCCCAGCTCCTCCATCTTCGCCAGCACGAGGTTGCGACGTGCAGTGGCGACCTTCTTGCGCTCGAATGGGTTGTAAGCACCGGGGGAGTGGATGACACCGGCGAGGAGCGCTGACTGCGCGAGGCTCATCTTCTTCGCCGGCTTGTTGAAGAACGCGAACGATGCGGCCTGGATC
>JBKJZQ010000034.1:0-13590 GCA_046715095.1 Actinomycetota bacterium
CGCGCGCGGGGCTTCACCGCCGACCTCGGTGGTGACGCGACCGGCGGGGTCGCGGTCAGGATCCCGGCCCACGATGTTGCACTGAGCGTGCTGAGAGCCTCCGGACCGCTGGCGGTCACCAGCGCGAACCGTTCCGGCGAACCTCCCGCGACGACCATCGACGAGGCGCGTGCGTACCTGGGGGCCCGAGTTGGCGCGTTCCTCGATGGCGGTGTCTGCAACGGCACACCGTCGTCCGTGGTGTCGCTTCTCGACGGCATCGAGATACTGAGGGAGGGACCGATCTCCCTCGCGGATATCGAAAGGACCTAGAACAAGAGGTCTAGAACAGGCGTCTAGAACTCGGTGTCGTAGATCTCCGAGTACTTCGTCCTCAGGTACTCGAGGAACGGGCCCGCGGTGATCGGCCCCCCGATGATGCCCTCGGCGATCTCCTTGGGGGCGCGCAGATAGGCGTGCCGGAAGACGTTCTCATCGAGCCATCCCAGCAATCTCGAGCCGTCGCCCTTCTTGAGGTCGTCGTCGAGGCCCCCGAGCTCGGCCTCTGCCTTGTCGAAGAAAGCAGCCGAGTAGAGGGTCCCGAGCGTGTAGGTCGGGAAGTACCCCAGCGCCCCGATAGACCAGTGCATGTCCTGCAGGACGCCGTCGGAGTCGGTCTCCGGCCTGATACCCAGGAAGCTCTCCATCTGGTCGTTCCATGCGCCCGGAAGGTCGGCGACCGCCAGATCCCCGCGGAACATCGCCAGCTCGAGCTCGAACCTGAGCGCGACGTGGAGGTTGTACGTGATCTCGTCCGCGTACACGCGGATCAAGGTGCGTTCGGGGTAGTTGGCGCCGCGGTGGAACTCTTCGAAGGACAGGGAACCGAGGTTCTCGGGGAACTTGTCCTTCAGATGCGGAAGCATGAACTCTGTGAAGGGGCGACTGCGGCCGACCTGGTTCTCCCACATCCGGGACTGAGATTCGTGGAGGCCGAGCGACGAAACCGTGCCGGCAGGGAGTCCTTCGAGTTCCTCCGGGAGGCCCTGTTCGTACAGCGCGTGCCCGGTTTCGTGCAGCGTCGCGAAGATCGAGTCGAGAACGGTGTTGGGTTCGGTCCTGGTCGTCTGCCTGACGTCACCGAGTCCGATCTGGATCGTGAACGGGTGAGGGGATTGATCGAGCCTTCCGCCCTTGGTGTCGAACCCGATCTGCTCGCAGAGCCAGTGGCTGAACGCCATCTGCTTGTCCTTTTCGTACGGTGCGGTCAGAAACTCGGGTTTTTCGCCTGCAGCATCGAGGATCGACTGAGCGAGGGGGGTGAGCCCGTCGACCAGGTCCGCGAACATCTTCTCGACCTCGGCGGTCGTCATGTCCGGCTCGAAGACATCGATCAAGGCGTCGTAGCGCTCGCCCTCCCAGCCGATCGCGTCGGCTTCCTGTTTCTTCAGCTCGACGAGTCGCTCGAGGTACGGCTGCATCATCTTGAAGTCGTTCTTGGGCTTTGCTTCGGTCCAGGTCTGATACGAGATGCCCTGGAGCTCGGCCATCTCCTTAACCAGAGCGGGCGGCACCTTGGTCGCCCGGTCGTATTCACGCCTCGTGATCCGGACGTTCGCCTTTTGGTCGTCGGGCAACGAGTCGTCACCTTCGAGCTCACCCAGGAGGGCTCCAACCTCGGGATCGGTCAGCCGCTCATGCGCGACGCCTTCGAGGGTTGCGGCGGCTTTGGCCCGGGCCCGTCCCCCCTTCTCGGGAAGGAGAACCGCTTGGTCCCACTCGAATAGCTTCTGTGCGCTACCAAGGTCCCTGATCTCCTCCAGGCGCGCTTTCAGTTGCTCCCAAGCCTCACGACCCCTTGCGTCACTCACAACGCGACGCTACCGCAAAGCCACTATTGCGTGGGCATGTGGTACCGATTCACCATGCACATCCATTTCGTCTGTACCGGGAACCTCTGCCGGTCGCCGATCGCCGAAGCCATGCTCAGACACGAGCTGGAGCGCCGCGGATGCAACGAGATCATGGTGACGTCCAGCGGAACCTGGGCGGGGATGGGGAACCCCGCCACCTCGGAAGCGATCTCGGTACTGGACGGGCGCGGGATCGACCTGTCGAGCCACAGTTCCCGGGAGTTCGATCCGGCCGGGGATGCGGATCTGATCGTAGCGATGACCAGCGTTCATCTGGCCGAGATCCTCAAAGGGAACGCCGGCGCCGGCGCACGGGTGCGGATGATGAAGGAGTTGGGGGAGTTGCAGGTGAGCCTCCCCGAGGACGGGACGCCCGAGGAACGCCTGGCCGCGCTGCTGGCCGCCGGGCGCCCCGAGCCACGGAGGGATCTCGATGTCGACGATCCCTACGGGCTCCCGTTCTCGTCCTACGAGCGCACGGTCACGGATCTCGAAGCTGGGATCGACGTCCTGGTCCGGGTCCTGTGCCCGGGGAGCCCCGGGCACTAGAGTGACTGGGTGCGCATCGCTCTCGGGTCCGACCATGCCGGTTTCCAACTCAAGAACGCCGTAAAGGCCTACCTTGAAGACGCCGGGCATGACACCGTGGACCTGGGGACGGATTCAGAGGAATCGGTGGACTACCCTTCTTTCTGTGCCGCCGTCGGACGCCGCGTGGTCGGTGGCGACGCCGATCTCGGCATCGTCTTCGGTGGAAGCGGTCAGGGAGAGCAGATCGCAGCGAACAAGGTCCACGGGGTCCGGGCGGCGTTGTGCCAGACCGAGTTCATGGCTCGCCTCGCGCGCGAGCACAACGACGCGAACGTGCTTGCCCTCGGAGCCCGTGTACTGGCTCCGGCGTTCGCCTTCGCGATCATCGATGCGTTCTTGGACACGGGATTCGAAGGGGGCCGGCACGAGGGACGGTTGGCCCAGATCAAAGCGATAGAGGAAGAGGAGTGTGGCCGATGAGTACACCAGGCGCTGAGGGCTGGCTCGACTGGACGGGCCTCGAGAAGTCGGACCCCAAGGTTGCCGAAGCGATCCTCGCCGAGGTTCACCGCCAGAACACGAAGATCGAGCTGATCGCGTCCGAGAACTTCTCGTCGCCCGCGGTGCTCTCTGCTCTCGGCACCCCGCTGACCAACAAGTACGCCGAGGGATACCCCGGCAAGCGGTACTACGGGGGCTGCGAGTTCGTCGATGTCGTCGAGGAGATCGCGATCGAGCGCGCCAAGCAGATCTTCGGTGCCGATCACGCGAACGTTCAGCCGCACTCGGGCGCATCGGCCAATGCGGCCGCGTACTTCGCGTTCCTCGAGCCGGGCGACACGATCCTCGGGATGGCCCTCGCTCACGGCGGTCACCTCACGCACGGTCACTTCGCCAGCTTCTCGGGGAAGCTCTTCAATGCGATCCCTTACGGCGTGAGCAAGGACACCGAGCTGATCGACTACGACGAGATCAGGGATCTCGCCAAGAAGGAACGCCCGAAGATGATCATCGCGGGTGCCTCTGCATACTCGAGGCTGTGGGATTTCGCCGCGCTGCGCGAGATCGCGGACGATGTCGGAGCGATGTTCCTGGTGGATGCTGCCCATTTCATCGGGCTCGTGGCCGGTGGCGCCCACCCGAACCCCGTCGAGTACGCGGACATCGTGACGGCCACCACGCACAAGACGCTGCGCGGGCCCAGGGGAGCGATGATCCTGTGCAAGGAAGAGTTTGCGAGCGCGATCGACAAGAGCGTGTTCCCGGGCTGGCAGGGGGGACCGCTGATGCACTCGATCGCCGCGAAGGCGGTGGCGTTCGGCGAGGCCCAGACCGACGAATTCAAGGATTACTCGCACCAGACGGTCGCCAATGCTAAGGCGTTCGCGGAGGCGCTGAGCTCGGAGGGGCTGCGCATCGTGTCGGGCGGAACCGACAACCACCTGATGCTGGTCGACCTCCGGCCGGTGAACATCACCGGGAAGGAGGCGGAGGCGCGCCTCGACGACGTGGGCATCACGGTCAACAAGAACGCGATCCCGTACGACCCCGAGAAGCCGTTCATCGCGTCCGGCATCCGGATCGGCACGCCCGCCATCACCACGTGTGGGATGAAAGAGGACGAGACCCGAGAGGTTGCCTCGCTCATCGCCCAGGTGCTGAAGGACGACTCCGAGGGGACCAAAGGGAAGGTGCGTGCCGATGTGAAAACACTCACGACCCGGTTCCGCCCTTACCCCGAGGCCGGATAAGGATGCTCCACCGGATAAGGGTGCTCCACCCATGACCCCCTATCTCTTGATCGGGCTCATCGCGGCGATCGCGACGTTCGTTGCGACGCCACTGGTGAAGTGGTTCTCGATCAAGATCGGCGCGATCGATCATCCGAGCGACAGGAAGGTCCACGCCAACCCAACCCCGACGCTGGGAGGGATGGCGATCTTCGCGGGCATCCTCATCGCCGGAGCGGTGGCGAGCACCATGCTCGAGTTCGAGGAGTTCTTCACGCAGTCCTCGGCTCCGCTCGGGATCGCCCTCGCGGGCCTCGTCATATTCATCCTCGGCGTCGTGGACGACTTCCACGCGCTTCCGGCCCCCGTCAAACTGGCCGGCCAGGTCTTCGCCGCCGGCATCCTGTTCCTTGCAGGAGTGAAGTTCCAGTTCCTGCTCTTGCCATCAGGGTTGAACCTTTCGATCGGTGACGACGTGTCGGTGATCGTCACCGTTCTCTGGCTCGTGGCCATGATGAACGCGATCAACCTCATGGACGGCCTCGACGGGCTCGCTGCCGGAATCGTCTCGATCGCCGCGACCTCGTTCTTCATCTATACGTTCAGGCTCAGTGAGGCGATCGCGATCCCCGCTTACTCTGCTCCTCTGATCGCTATCATCCTCGTGGGCGCCACCCTCGGATTCCTCCGCTACAACTTCTATCCGGCGAAGATCTTCATGGGCGACTCGGGCAGCATGCTGCTCGGTCTCCTCTTGGGCGCGGCGACGATCGCCGGGGTGGGCACCGCCGATTCCGCAATCGGCGCATCGTCCTCCGAGGCCTTCCTCGCCTACTTCCCGCTGCTGCTACCACTGCTGGTCATAGCGATACCGATCCTCGATGCGCTGATGGCCGTCGAACGCCGTGCCCGTCGCCGCCGAAGCCTCTTCCACGCCGACAAGGAACACCTGCATCACCGGCTCATGGACCTCGGCCACGGCCACCGGCAGGCCGTCATCGTGATGTACATCTGGTCGGCCCTCGCCGCGGGCGCAGCACTCGCGTTCACGTTCGTCGATCGCACCGAGGTCATCTTCGTCCTGCCGATCGCGGTGGCGGCGATCGTCGTCTACACGCTCTTCCCGGTGCTGACCAAGTACATCCAGAACCGCCTGGAGCTCTAACCTGGCCCGCCGGGAGTGGGGCCGCCAAACAGCTTGTGAAGGATTTCACAAAGTCGCCCCGATGGGTTACGATCGCAGAGTTCTCGGGCACGAAATTCAGGTTTTGAGGGTGCAAATCAATTATTTGGGCCCTTACGAACCGTGACACGGATCGTCTTGACGATCCGCCGAACATGAGGGGACCGCCAGGGTGGGACACCGATCCGGCAATCGATCCTCCAGTGCAGGAGCTGGCCTGTCGCTGGCCTTCGAGTTCGCCGGCGCCGTGTTCCTCTTCTGGTTCTTCGGCCGTCTGGTAGACAACTGGCTCGGGATCGAGCCGTGGGGCCAGATCATCGGGTCGTTGCTCGGCTGGGTGGGCGGGTTCCTGCACGTGTACTACGCAACGAAAACGCCAGATCGTTTCGGGCCTCGACCCGAAGAGAAGGTCAGGAGGGAGGGGCAAGCGTGATCGAGCTTCAGATGGTCTACCGGATGATGAAGAGAGGGGCGCTCGTCGCTCCGATCGTCGTCCTCCCGTTCTTCATCTGGGGCGGTGGAGAGGCGGGGCTGTCCGCCCTCATCGGGATCGTCATGGCGCTCCTGAACCTCCTGATCTCCGGTCGCATCATCGGAGGAATCGCCGAGAACAAGCCCAGCTTGCTGCTTCCCGCCGCCATGGTGGCCTTCATGCTTGGATTGGCAGTGCTGACCGCGATCGCGTTCGGCCTCCAGACGTTAGATTTCATAACCTTCAAGGTCACCGGCCTTGTTCTGATCGGAAGTCATCTGGGGTTGGTCCTCTGGGAAGCGGCCAGGGCCTACCCCGTCAAGGTGGAGCGGGAGCGACCGGGAATAGATGTGCACGCCAACGACGCCCTGGACATGAGGAGCTGATCGATGAACCTAGCGCTCGAACTCGACGTCAACCATCTTTTCTTCTGGGATCCGATCCTCTTCAAGGACACGCCGTTCGAGCTGAACCGGGTGTCTCTGCTGATGCTCGTCGGATCGCTGGCGTGCATCACGTTCTTCTTCTTCGCCTCGAGAGGTAAGTCGCTCGTCCCGAAGGGGATGCAGACGATCGGCGAGACCGCATACCTCTTCGTGCGCGACAAGATCGCGATCGACGTGATCGGCCCGGAAGGCGTGAAGTACGCGGCCTACCTGACCTCGCTGTTCTTCTTCATCTTCTTCATGAACCTGATGGAGATCATCCCCGGCATCAACTTCCCCGTGACCTCCAGGATGGCGATTCCCCTGGTCCTCGCGGTGTTGACCTATCTGATCTTCAACTTCGTCGGCTTCGCCAAGCAGGGGTTCCGCTACATCACCAGCACGCTGTTCCCGCCGGGAGTGCCGAAGCCGATCTATCTGCTGCTGACACCCATCGAATTCTTCTCGGTGTTCATCATCCGCCCCCTCACCCTGGCGATCCGACTTCTTGCCAACATGATGGCGGGTCACGTGCTGCTGACGATCTTCTTTCTCTTCACGCACGAGTTCCTGGTGACGGACTTCAAACTGATAACTCTGCCGCTCGGCCTGGTGACCGCGGTCGTGGCCACGGGCCTGATCGTGTTCGAGATGCTGGTCATCTCGATCCAGGCTTACATCTTCACGATGCTGACCGCGTTCTACATCGCCGAGTCGATCCACGGACACGGCGACGCCGACCACGACGAGGAGGGAACCCACCCTGAACCAACTCGAGAGTACGAGGGTCTCGAGGAAAGCACCGCAGCAGCGTAGATAGACAGTAGACAGGACTAGACGAAGGAAAGGACGGAGGTATTCAGATGGACATCACGTATCTTGCTCAGGCCGCCGAAGGCGTCACCGATGAGGGGATGAAGTCTCTCGCCCACGGTTTGGTGTTCGGCCTGGCCGCGATCGGCCCGGGGATAGGGATCGGCATGGTGTTCTCGAGCGCGATCGAGGCCATGGCCCGCCAGCCCGAGACCGCCGGTGAGACCCGGACCACGATGTTCTTGGGCTTCGCTCTCATCGAGGCCCTGGCGCTGATCGGTTTCGTACTCGCATTCATCGTTTGACGAGGTGTCGCCGCGGGGGCGGGCGTAGCCCGGACGGCTGGCGGAGCGATGTCCCTGCGGAGACACTGAGGTAGAGAGGAAGGCTAAGAAATGACGAACCTCTTGATACTGGCCGCCGGGGAGGCCGAGCCGACCGGGTTGGATCTCATCCTTCCCGCGGTTGACGAACTGGTCTGGGGCACGATCTCTTTCGCGGTGGTCGCGTTCTTCATGATGAAGTACGCGCTGCCGAAGATCCGGGAGACGATCGCGGCGCGCGAGAGCGCGATCCAGGAAGCGAAGGAGGCCGCCGAGGGCGAGCGCTCCGAAGCCAAAAAGCTGTTCGAGGAGTACAAGCAGCAGCTGGGTGATGCTCGCTCCGAGGCTAACCGGATCATCGAGGAGTCTCGAAGTGCGGCCGAGCAGGTCCGCAAGGACATCCTCGCCAAGTCGGAGAAAGACGCCGAGGCCATCGTGGCGCGCGCTCAGGAGCAGATCCAGGCCGAGCGTCAGCGCACGCTGCAGGAGCTGCAGAGTCAGATCGCCGACATCTCGATCGAGCTCGCCGGAAAGGTCGTCGGCCGTAGCGTCGACGCCGAAGCTCAGCGAGAGATGGTCGATGCCTACATCCGCGAGGTTGCCGGCATGGGGACGAACGGAGGTAGCAACAACTGATGGCCGCCGAAGGCGTCATTCACGGATACGCAGAGGCGTTGTTCCGCGTGGTGAGCGCCGAGGGAGATCTCGATCTCGTCGAGGACGAGCTCTTCAGGTTCGGCAAGCTGGTCGAGAGCAACAGCGAGCTCAAGCAGGCGCTGTCCGACCAGACCACCCCGAAGGCTCAGCGCGTCAAGGTTCTCGAGGACATCCTCACGGGGAAGGTCAGCGACCACACGTTCGGGTTGCTGGCATTCATCGTGACCCAGGGCCGGGCGCGTCAGCTTCCGCAGATCCTCGAGGAGCTGAGCGCGCTTGCGGCAGAGGCGCGCAACGTGGCCGTGGCCGAGGTCCGGACCGCGGTTCCCCTCGATGACGATCAGCGCAAGCGTTTGGGCGAGGCTCTGTCCGCGGCTACCGGTAAGAAGGTTGACCTCAAGGTTCTCGTCGATCCGTCGGTCATCGGCGGAGTTTCCGCCAAGGTCGGCGACACGGTCATCGACGGCACGATCAGGCGTCGTCTCGAACAGTTGAAAGAGCAGGTGAAGAGCTAGTGGCAGACCAGCTCACGATCACTGCTGCGGAGGTCTCCGCAGCTCTCAAGAAGCACGTCCAGGACTTCAAGCCCACCGTTGAGCGCGAGGAGGTCGGTGTCGTCACCGCCGTTGGTGATGGGATCGCCCGCGTGTCCGGGCTGCCGAGGGCGATGGTCAACGAGATGCTGGAGTTCCCCGGTGGGATCGTCGGCCTGGCGATGAACCTCGACGAGCACGAGATCGGCGCGGTCATCCTCGGTGAGGCAGACCACATCCAGGAGGGCGACCCGGTCAAGCAGACCGGTGACATCCTCTCGATCCCCGTTGGTGACGGGATGCTCGGTCGCGTCGTGGACGCATTGGGTGAACCGATCGACGGCAAGGGGCCGATCAAGGCGGACGCGCAGCGTCCGCTCGAGGTCCAGGCCCCCGGAGTAACGGCACGTCAGCCGGTGAGTGAGCCGATGCAATCGGGCATCAAAGCGATCGACGCCATGACGCCGGTAGGGCGAGGACAGCGCCAGCTCATCATCGGCGACCGCCAGACCGGCAAGACCGCGGTGGCGATCGACACGATCATCAACCAGAAGACCAACTGGGGCACCGACAAGGCCGTGAAGTGCATCTACGTCGCGGTCGGCCAGAAGGCGTCGACAGTCTCCGAGGTCGTTGCGGCTCTCGAAGTAGCCGGGGCTATGGAGTACACGGTCGTCGTGAACGCCGCGGCCTCCGATCCGGCTCCGTTCCAGTACCTCGCTCCCTATGCGGGGTGCGCGATGGGGCAGCACTGGATGGAGAACGGAGAGCACGCGCTCATCGTGTACGACGACCTCTCCAAGCAGGCGATCGCCTACCGGCAGCTCTCTTTGCTGCTGCGCCGCCCGCCGGGGCGCGAGGCCTACCCGGGTGACGTCTTCTACCTCCACTCGCGTCTCCTGGAGCGCGCTGCGAAGCTGTCGGACGAGAACGGCGGCGGCTCGCTGACGGCGCTGCCGATCATCGAGACCAAGGGTGGAGACGTCTCCGCCTACATCCCGACCAACGTGATCTCGATCACCGACGGGCAGATCTTCCTCGAGACTGACCTCTTCTTCGCCGGCGTTCGTCCGGCCATCAACGTCGGTATCTCGGTCTCCCGAGTAGGAGGCAACGCGCAGATCAAAGCGATGAAGGCGGTCTCCGGTCGAGTCAAGCTCGACCTCGCTCAGTACCGTGAGCTCGAGGCGTTCGCCGAGTTCGGTTCCGAGCTCGACAAGGCCTCCCAAGCGCAGTTGGACCGGGGTGCGCGGGTCGTGGAGCTCATGAAGCAGCCTCAGTTCAGGCCGTTCCCGGTTGAGGAGCAGGTCGTTTCGATCTGGGCTACGACCAACGGGTACCTGGACGACATCGAGCTCGAGAAGGTCAGTCAGTTCGAGGCCGAGCTTCTCGATGCGATGCGGACCCGCCACAACGAGGTCCTCACGGCCTTCCGTGACTCGGGCAAGCTCGATGACGACACCCTCGCCACGTTGAAGAGCGCGGTTGAGGATTTCAAGGCGAGCTTCGTCGAGCGTGTCGGTACGGTCGAGACCACCGCAGCGGCCGAAGGCGTACCGGCGCAGACCGGGGCGCCGATGGCACAGGGCGGTCAGTCCGACGTCGTCGACCCTGAGAACGAGACCCAGGAGGCGTAGCCAGTGCACCTCCGCGTAAGCAGCGTCTCTGGTGGCACGGTTATTTGCGCGGAGGTGCACTAGTGGCCCAGCAGCTTCGTGTGATCAAGCGGAGGATCTCCTCGGTCAAATCGACCCAGAAGATCACCCGCGCCATGGAACTGATCGCCTCCTCGCGCATCATCAAGGCGCAGCAGCGTGTATCGGCCGCGCGTCCGTACGCGGAGGAGATGCGCCGCCTCATGGGCACCGTCGCCAAGAAGGCCGGAAACATCGACCACCCACTGCTCAAGGAGCGGGACGAGATCCGCAGGGTCGGGACGATCGTCATCACCGCCGACCGCGGCCTCGCGGGTGCCTACAACTCGAACGTCATCCGTCTGGCCGAGCGCGACCTTCAGGCACACGGCAAGGAGTACATGCTGTTCCTCGCCGGAAAGAAGGCCGTCAACTACTTCAAGTTCCGCGACTACGACTTCGAGCATTCGTGGGCGGGGATGAGCGACCGTCCGAAGATCGATGACGCGCGCGAGGTCGCCCGTGCGGCAGCCGAAGCCTTCATCAAGGGTGAGGTCGATGAGGTCAGGCTCGTCTACACGAGGTACGAATCCGCTTCGACCCAGCGGCCGGTGAAGGTTCAGCTCCTGCCCCTGCCGAAGGACGAGTTCACGAGCGAGGTCGAGCCGAGCCGGGGTCCGCAACCGAGCTACGTCTTCGAGCCCGAGCCCGAAGAGATCCTCGACGCGCTCCTTCCCAGGTATCTGGAAGGAACCGTATTGCAGGGGATGCTCGAGGCGTCTGCGTCCGAACACGCCGCTCGTCGCCGCGCGATGAAGGCCGCGACGGATAACGCAGAAGAACTGATCGACAACCTCACCAGGGTTTACAACCAGGCCCGCCAGGCTGAGATCACAACCGAGATCATGGAAGTCGTCGGTGGGGCGGAAGCCCTCACCGGGGCAGCGATACAGGAGGCTTAGTGATGGCAATGACCGAGGAAAGAGTCAAAACGAGCGACGGCCGGGTCCTCACCATCACCGGCCCCGTCGTCGAGGTCGAGTTCCCGTCGGACTCGATGCCCGAGATCAACTACCAGTTGCTCATCGACCGTGACATCAAGGGCGAGAAGGACACGATCGCGGCGGAGGTTGCGCAGCACATCGGTTCCTCGGTCGTGAAGGCGATCTGTATGAAGCAGACCGACGGACTGACCCGCGGCGCCCGGGTGGTCAACACCGGGGCTCCCATCTCCGTGCCGGTGGGTCCTTCGACGCTCGGCCACGTCTACAACGTGCTCGGTGAGCCGGTCGACGGCTCGACCGTCGCCGATGATGTCGAGCGGTGGCCGATCCACCGTCCGCCCCCCAAGTTCGAGGACCTCGAGCCGAAGACCGAGATGTTCGAGACCGGCATCAAGGTCATCGACCTCCTCGCTCCCTACGTCCAGGGTGGAAAGATCGGCATGTTCGGCGGCGCCGGCGTCGGCAAGACCGTGATTATCCAGGAGATGATTTACCGCGTCGCCGAGCAGCACAGCGGCGTGTCTGTATTCGCCGGGGTCGGCGAGAGGACCCGTGAGGGCACCGACCTTCTGATCGAGATGAGGGAGTCGGGCGTCCTCGAGAAGACCGCTCTCGTCTACGGTCAGATGGACGAGCCCCCGGGCGTCCGTCTGCGAGTGGCGTTGTCGGCGCTGACGATGGCCGAGTACTTCCGGGACGTCGAGCACCAGGACGTGCTGCTCTTCGTCGACAACATCTTCCGTTTCGTTCAGGCCGGGTCCGAGGTTTCGACGCTCCTCGGCCGCATGCCGTCGGCGGTGGGTTATCAGCCCACGTTGTCCGAGGAGATGGGCGTGCTCCAGGAGCGGATCACTTCGACCAAGGGTCGTTCGATCACCTCGCTGCAGGCCATCTACGTGCCGGCCGACGACATCACCGACCCGGCACCGCACACGACGTTCGCTCACCTCGACGCGACTACGGTGCTCAGCCGTGAGATCTCGCAGCTGGGCATCTACCCGGCCGTGGACCCGCTCGACTCGACCTCGCGGATCCTCGACCCGCGTCTCCTCGGTGCCGAGCACTACGAGGTTGCGACGACGGTTCAGAGGATCCTGCAGCGCTACAAGGACCTTCAGGACATCATCGCCATCCTCGGCGTCGACGAGTTGTCCGAGGAAGACAAGGTCATCGTGTCGAGGGCCCGGAAGATCCAGAAGTTCCTGAGTCAGCCGTTCTTCGTCGCCGAGCAGTTCACCGGTATCTCCGGTAAGTACGTTTCCCGGGAGGAGACCATCGCGTCGTTCAAGGGCCTCACCGAGGGCGAGTACGACGATCTCCCCGAGCAGGCCTTCTACATGGTCGGCGGCATCGAAGAGGCCCAGGAGCAGGCGAAGGAGATGTCTGAATAGTGCACGTTTCGATCGTCAGTCCCGAGAAGAAGGCCTGGGAGGGAGAGGCGGAGATGGTGGTCGCCCGCTCGCCGGAAGGTGAGTTTGCGATCCTGCGCGGCCACATCCCCTTCCTCGCGGCCCTGGTCCCCGGACTGGTTAAGATCAAGTCCGGTAGCTCCGAGGATCGGTTCCTCGTAACCGGCGGCGTGCTCGAAGCTTCCGGCACGCGGGACGACTACCATGTGATCGTTCTCGCAGACGATGCAGAGGACGCAGGGGATCTCTCGAGGGAGGAAGCCCTTCGGCAGATGACAGAGATGAAGCGCGAGTCCGACACGGAGGACCGAGGGGAAGCCGAGATGCGAGTAGCGATGGCGGCCCCCCAACTTCGACGGGACTAAGGCGGTAGCGGGATGGCAGAACACTCGGACGGACTCAGGAATCGGGTGTTCTGCGGTTCCTGCGGACGTTCGGAGCCGCGCCGGAACGGTTTCGCCCCCCTAGGCTGGCAAGAGATGCCGGGCAGAGAGGACCGGACCACGGCCATGTGCTCCGAGTGCGTGCGCCATAACCTCTGGCTGATCGAGGCGCGACTGGATATCGACCCGGAGGATTCGTACTAACGTTTTGCTTGTTCAGAATTGGAAACGATCTTACGGACCCGCACAGCGCGGAGATCCGACTTACCGGGAGGGATCGATGGCCGACAACGACAAAGGATTCTGGGAACAGGCGCGCGACAAGGCTGCCGAAGGGGGCAGCAGCGCCCTCGAGAAGGCGCGCGAGGTAACGCCCGACCTGGGGGAGAAGGCCGCCGAGCGCGTGAGCCCCTCCTCCGGAGAGTCCGGAACGGCTGCAGGTGCGCGTCAGAGCGTCGCCGATGGGATCGATACGGGGAGCGAGGTGGTCCGGCCGGAGACCTCCTCCACCACGACACCGTCCGCCCCGAAGAAGACGGCAGTAAAGAAAGCAACGTCGCGTAAGAAGTCGCCGGCCCGCAAGAAGGCGACCCGCAAGAAG
>JBKJZQ010000035.1:0-4250 GCA_046715095.1 Actinomycetota bacterium
ACCCGATTCCACCCGACCCGACCTTGTCCCAGGCGGCGAACTTCCTCTACATGCTCAAAGGCGAGAAGGCCGACGATGACACCGCGCGCATCTTCGATGTCTGCCTCGTGCTCCACGCCGACCACACCATGAACGCGTCGACGTTCGCGGCAAGGGTCTGCGCCGCCACCCTCTCCGACATCCATTCGGCGATGACCGCGGCGATCGCAGCCCTCAAGGGGCCTCTGCACGGCGGCGCTAACGAGGCCGTCATGAGGATGATTAAGGAGATCAAGACTCCCGACAAAGCGCGCGACTACATCGTGAAGAAGCTCGCCAACAAGGAAAAGGTCATGGGCTTCGGGCACCGCGTGTACAAGACCGAGGACCCACGGGCGACCCATCTACGCCGGATGACGAAAAAGCTCGCCGAGAAGACGGGCGACACGAGCAACTGGGAGATCTCCCAGGAGATCGAGAAGACCATGATGGACGAGAAGGGCATCTACCCCAACGTCGACTTCTACGCAGCCTCCGTCTACGGACATCTGCAGATCCCGACCGATCTGTTCACCACGATCTTCGCCTGCAGTCGCGTCGCAGGATGGACCGCGCACGTCAGGGAACAGTACGCGGACAACCGTTTGATCCGCCCGGACCACGCTTACGTGGGCCCGGACCCCCGGGACTGGGTTCCGCTGACCGACCGGGCCTAGCGGCCCCGGTGTCTGATCCAGTCGTTACCGTCCCGGCTGTCGACTCCGAGGTGGATCGACATCAAGTCCAGCACCACCAGAATGCCTATCGCAACCACCAGCCACATGACGCCCTCCCTCCTCCCGCCTCCCCACTTGACCGTGGGGGTTAACAGGAGCAAACTTCCTTTTACTCATTACAGCCTAAGCCGGCCCTGCTAAGGAGTCAAGTGGAATTCACTAGTTACAAGGACTGCAACGTCCAGCTCGGCGTGGGGCTGGCCAACTCCCACGGCATCGCCCCGGACTCGGAGAGGCTGACCGATCCCGCTGCGCTGAAGGCCCTGCTCGAGAGCACCCGGTCGAGCTACGGGGGGCCGATCACCCCCGCGGATGTCGAGGAGGCGAGGGCCCTGCGCGAACGCCTGAGAAAGGTGTTCACGGCCGAAGACGACCGCGCCACCGAGATCCTCAATGAGTTACTCCGGGAGAGCGGCGCTCGGCCGTTCCTTACGAACCACGGAGGTGAGCCGTGGCACCTCCACTTCGTCCCCCTCGGGGCCTCGCTGAAGAACTGGCTCACCGCTTACACCGCGATGGGGCTCGCCACGGTGATCGCCGAGGACGGCTTCAGCCGCCTGAAGTCCTGCGCCTCCGACACGTGCAACGACGTCTTCGTCGATCAGTCGAAGAACCGATCCCGGCGATTCTGCAGCACGGAGGTGTGCGGCAACCGGGCGAGCGTCGCCGCCTACCGCGAGAGGCAACGACAGACCTGAGCTATCCCCCGGCCAGCTTGACCGTGTTGCTGAGGAGCATCGCGATCGTCATCGGACCAACCCCACCCGGGACCGGGGTGATCTGAGAACAGATCTCTTTGGCCGCCTCGAAGTCGACATCGCCCTTCAGCCCGTCTTCGGTTCGATTCATGCCCACATCGATCACGACCGCGCCCTTCTTGATCATCGGCGCGGTGATGGCGTGAGGGCGCCCGATAGCGGCGATGAGGATGTCCGCCCGGACCGTGTGTTCGGCGATGTCCCTGGTGCCGGTGTGGCAGATCGTCACGGTTGCATTGGCCCCCGGGGCCTTCTGCATGAGCATCGCCGCGATCGGCTTGCCGACGATGTTGGAGCGACCGACGACGACAACCTCGGCACCCGAGATCTCGACGCCTGAGCGGATCAGCATCTCCTGGATACCTGCGGGGGTCGCAGGAGCCACGACGGGATCACCCGCGAGGAGGCGGCCGAGGTTCATCGGGTGGAAACCATCCGCATCCTTGAGCGGATCGACCGCAACGAGCACCTTCTGCTCGTCGATGTGCTCGGGAAGGGGAAGCTGTATGAGGATGCCGTGGACGCCCTCGTTGGCGTTGAGATCTGCGATCAGGGCCAGCAGTTCATCCTCGGGAGTGGACGCCGGGGAGGGGTAATCCCAAACTTTGATGCCGACCTCGGCACAGGCTTTCTGTTTCGATGAAACGTAGATCTTGGACGCTGGGTCCTCCCCCACCAGAACGGTGGCCAGGCCCGGGGTGATGCCGGCCCGGGCGAGACCCGCGGCGCGTTCCTTGACCTCGGAGCGCACCTGCTGAGCCAGGGCCTTACCGTCTATGATCTTCGCTGCAGTCACTGGGGCCCCCTGTCGATCACCATGCCGCCAACGTCCCAAGCCAACGTCCTAACTGAAGGTAAATCAAATCTTAAGGTCACTTACCCCGGAGCCCCCACCGTGATAGAGAATTCCCTGCCGAAAGGGGGAACGACCGTTGAGGGATAGTGCCCAGAACACCGGCGGGTCCGGCCCGGGCCCCAAGATGCTGGGCCCACTGAAGATCAGAGATTTCGCTCTTCTGTGGACCGGTCTCACGGTGTCATTGATCGGCGACGGGATGTTCTTCGTTGCCCTTCCCCTCCAGGTTTTCAAGCTGTCCGATTCCGCCTCCGTCTACACTCTGATCCTCCTGGCCTGGACGATCCCCCTCGTGCTCCTGTTGATACCGAGTGGGGTCCTGTCCGACCGCTTCGATCGCCGCCGCTTGCTCATGCTCTCGAACCTCTTGCAGGGCGCCGCAATCGGCGCGCTCGGGATCCTGTCGGTGAGAGGGTCCATCGAGCTGTGGCACATCGCGGTCGCGGTCGTCGTCTACGGAGGAGCCGAAGCGCTGTTCGGTCCCGCCTTCGGAGCGATCGTGCCGGATATCGTGCCGCGCGACCAACTGGTGGAGGCGAACGCGCTCGACAACTTCTCACGGCCCTTCTCCCTCAGGGTCGCCGGGCCGGCCATCGGCGGACTCGTGGTCGCGGTCTTCGGATTGGGACAGGCATTCCTGATCGATGCCGTCACCTTTGTGATCGCCAACCTCTTCTTGTTCCTGATGCAGCCCCGCAAGGTGCATCGCGAAGAGGGAGGAGCCCTGCACCTCTCGGATGCCAGGGAGGGCTTCGCGTTCGTCAGAGCGCACCGCTGGTTATGGGGAGCTCTCCTGTCATCGGCCGTGGGCCTCTTGGTCTTCTACGGGCCGTGGCAGGCGCTCGTCCCCCATCTGATCACCCACAAGCTCGGTGGCAGCGAGAGCGACTTCGGGATGGTTCTGGCGATCGGTGGAGTGGGGGCTCTCAGTGCGTCGATCTTCATCGGTCAGCGGAATTTGCCTCGTCGCTCACTCACGATGATGTACATCGTGATGGCGGCCGGCACCTTGATGCTCACCGGGTTCGGTCTGTCGAGCCGGCTGTGGCAGGTGGCGCTGGCAAGCTTCTTCCTCCAGGCCTTCTTCACCACGGGGATCATCGTGTGGAACACGACGATGCACCGAGAGGTGCCGGGAGCGATCCTGGGACGGGTCTCGAGCCTCGACTGGCTCGTGTCGACGAGCCTCATCCCGATCTCGCTGGCGGTAACCGGACCCTTGTCGGCCACTCTCGGAGAGGACACGACGCTCGTGGTCGCGGGGATCGTCGGGGCAGTCGTTATGGTGTCGTTCCTGATGATCCCCGGAGTGCTCGATCCCGAGAAACGGCCCGCCGCCCGCTCCGAGGCCCCTCCGCCCCTCCGCCCGCCCCAATCGCGGCCGGTCAGAGGGAGAAGGTGATCGTGCCTCCTCCCGCACGTCTTCAGAAGGTTTCATCGGCCCTCCGAACGTTGTTCTTCGCTGAGTTCGGCGAACGTAACCGAATCTAGGGGTCCGGGCCGGACGGGGCTTCGGCCGGGTTATCGGCCGGTGCTTCGGAGGCACTCTCCCTGAGAGAGACGTGGCGGTTGATCAGATAGATGTCGGCCACATACTTGAGGTCCCCGGGTTCTCCACCCCAGCCGGGGAGACAGGTCTCCTCAGAAACCTCGATCCCTCGCTGTCGATTGAGCTCGGCGACGTTCGGCCCGGTGGCCGTGAGTGGTTGCTTTGCGATGACCTTCCCATGCGAGTTCCGGAACAGGAGGCCCGAGGCGGTCTTGTCGATCGTCACCTTGCCGTCGTGGACGAGGCGGTGATGTGCCCAGCAGCAGAGGCCGAGGTTGTCGAACACGGTGTCGCCGTTCCTCGAGAACCACTTGGTGTGATGCGCCTGGAGA
>JBKJZQ010000036.1:0-12981 GCA_046715095.1 Actinomycetota bacterium
GTGTGCGCGAGGTCCTCCCGCTTCAGAAGAACCCTGGCCCCCACCCTCTCGGACAGCCCCTTGGCCTCGTAGAGGGGCGTCGGTCGACCCACGGCCGCGGCGAGGAGGCCGTCCAGCTCGCTGCGGAAGCCGGGATCGGACCACGCCTCGGTCCACGCCGTCTCGAGCTCCAGGATCGCTCCCATCAACGCCTCGGGCACGTAGCGGCCGCCGAACTCCCCGTAGCGTCCGTGCTCGTCGACCACCGGGCCGATCACGTCTGTTTGGCGATTCGTCGAGTCGGATCGCTTCTGATCGTGCCGCCCCGCAACTGCCTCAGCTTGGCGGCCGGGTCCTCCGCGGTCACGAGCGCCTCTCCAACCAGCACTGCTCCGGCACCGGCGGCTCTCAGTGCCGCGACATCCGACGGCTCCTTGACCCCCGAGAGACCCACGAGGAGGACGTCGTCGGGGATCTGAGGGGCGAGCTTCGCGGTGCGTTCGGGATCGACCTCGAAGGTTTCGAGGTCCCGATGGTTGACGCCGATGACCGGAGCCCCGGCATCGAGTGCGATGGCGAGATCCTGTTCGTTGAACACTTCGACGAGAGCGTCCATCCCGAGGGCATGGGTCGCCTGAAGGAGGATGTCGAGCCGGTCACCAACGCAGCGAACGATGAGCAAGACCGCGTCGGCCCCCCAGGCGCGGGATTCGAGGACCTGCAGCTCGTCGAGGATGAAGTCCTTGCGCAGCACGGGAAGCCCCGCCGTCATCGCGGCCTCCAGGTCCTCGCGCGAGCCCTTGAAGTGATCCGGCTCGGTCAGGACCGAGATCGCGGCCGCACCTCCATCGGCGAACGAGCGCGCCATGTCGGCTGCGTTCATGTCCGGGTTCAGGGAACCGGCCGAGGGCGACTCCCGCTTGAGCTCGGCGATCACCGCGGTCCCGGGCCCCTTCAGGGCGGAGGTGAATCCCCGGGGGCCCGGCAGTGACGCGATCCTCTGCTCGAGGGCATCCTCGGTGACGAGCTCCTCGAGCTCGTCTATCCGGAGGCGTGTCGAAGCGAGGATCTCCTCGAGGAAGGACATACTCGACCCTAATCCGACTCGGGAGCCAGAAAGTCGAGGAGGAGCTCGCCGATCAGCCCCGGATCTCCGGAGATCGTTACGTGGTTGAACCCCGCGTCCCCGAAGACGTCCGGAGCATCGGGGAAAGGCGGTAGCGGCTCGCAGCCCGGATCTTCGTCCGGGCTGATCAAGGATCCGGGAGCCTCGGGGCCCAGGGTCTCGACGCAGGCGCCGTCTGCGATCCGTCCCAGCGAGATGACCAGGGGATGCGCCTCGTCGTCGAGCAAGCCTTGCGCCGCTCGGCGCGACCCGAGATTCCCACCTCCCAGGTCGATGTGCTCCGCCCCCAGCGCGACGAACGACACATCGTGGAGCCCGCCGAAGACCCTCAGCGCGCGCGCTAGCTCGAGGAACAGGCCCAGGGCCAGACCATCCGAGGGGAACTCCTCGGAGGTGTCGTAAGGCGCGGTCACGACGACCGCCGGTGCACCACCCGAAGGGGCCCGAGCCACGACGTTCGTCGAGCGCACCAGATCGCGCACCGGGACACCATCGAGGAACACGACGTAGCCGGCCAGCTGCAAGTGGCCGCTGATGAACGTCGCCGCGGCCAGCTCCTCCTGGGAGCCGGCCGGACGTTCCGGCACGTCCGCGTCGAACTGCTCGGCGTGTCGTTCGACGACGTCCGCCTGGACCGCCGGGGGCCCGGTGGGTTCGACCTCGGGTATCGCATCGCCCGCCGGCGAGCACGAGGCGATCAGCAACGACCCCGCGCCGAGGATCGGAAGAAGACGAGAACCCCCCGGTCTCAATCCCGGTCTCAATCTCTCTCCAGCGCGTCGGCTCCGACGATCGCGCGGATAAGGGCTTCGGCCTTGCCCCTCGTTTCCTCGGCCTCCATCTGAGGGACGGAGTCGGCGACGACCCCGGCACCGGCCTGCACGTAAGCGGTCCCGCCGGTGGCCACGATCGTCCTGATCGTGATGCAGGTGTCGACGTTGCCCGAGAAATCGAAGTAGCCGACTACCCCCGCGTACGGTCCCCGGCGCGTTCGTTCGAGCGAGTCGATGATCTCCATGGCGCGCACCTTCGGCGCTCCGGACACGGTTCCGGCCGGGAAGGACGCCGTGAGCGCATCGAACGCGCTCTTACCGTCGGCAAGTCGCCCGCTGACGGAGGAGACGATGTGCATCACGTGGGAGTACCGCTCGACCACCATGAGCTCGTCGACCGACACGGTCCCGTAACGGGATACCCGACCGACGTCGTTGCGGGCGAGATCAACGAGCATCACGTGCTCGGGACGTTCTTTCTCGTCGGCGAGCAGCTCACGTTCGAGCGCGGCGTCCTCCTCGGGGGTGGCGCCGCGCCGCCGGGTCCCCGCGATCGGCCGCGACAGGACGAGATCCCCCGTGACGCGCACCAGGGGCTCGGGCGACGAGCCTGCGATCTCGAACGCGGGATGCTCGTCGCCCTCTCCGAACCGCAGGAAATACATATAGGGACTCGGGTTGATAGTCCGGAGCACCCGGTAAGCCGAGAACGCGGACGCCTGCATCGGGGTTTCGAACCGGCGCGAGGGGACGGCCTGGAAGATGTCTCCCGCGTAGATATGCTCCTTGCATATCTCTACCCAGCGTGCGTACTCAGCGTCGTCGACCGACGAGGAGAATGCGGGCGTCATGTCGTACGAGATATCGGTGCGGGACGCGCCCAGGGGCGACTCGAGCCTAGCGATCACCTCGTCGCAACGGCGATCGGCGTCGTCGTAGGCGGCGCGGAGATCGCCGCGCACGCGCACGTTGGCGATCACGAAGGCTTTCTGCATCAGGTGGTCGAAGACGACCAGCGTGCGCGTCAGGAGAAGAGACAGATCGGGGAGACCGAGGTCGTCTTCGGGGGCGTCCGGAAGCCGTTCCAGTTCACGCACGCAGTCGTAACCGAGGAAGCCGACTGCCCCTCCGTGGAGCGGCGGCAACCCGTCTATCGCCGGCGCCCGGCTCGCCTCGAGGAGGCGCTTGACGTAGGCAAGTGGAGACTCTCCGTCACCCGGATGGACGGGCGGATCACCCTCGACCGACACCACGCCGTCCTTCGCCTTGACCACCGCGAAGGCGTCCCCTCCGAGGAACGAGTAGCGGGCCCACCGCTCGCCTCCCTCGACGCTCTCGAGAAGGAACCCGTTCGGCCCCGGGTCGAGGCGCATGAACGCGGCGACCGGCGTCTGGAAATCGGCGAGCACCTCTTTCCATACCGGCACGATTGGGAACCTGCCGGCAAGGTCCTCGAACGTCTTCCTAGCCGGCTTGGGGTCCATCAGAGCGGCTCGACCGTGCGGTGGAAGCACGACGTCTCCCCCGTGTGGCACGCGGGACCATCGGGCTCCACCCGGTACAGCAAGGTGTCCGCGTCGCAGTCGTAGCGGACCTCGACGACGTGCTGGAGGTTGCCCGACGTCGCTCCTTTGTTCCAGAACTCCTGCCGGGAGCGACTCCAGAACCACGTCGTGCCCGACTCGAGCGTCCTCTTCAACGCCTCGGCGTTCACCCACGCCAGCATGAGGACCTCGCCGGTGCCCGCATCCTGCACGATCGCCGGCGCCAGCCCACGGTCGTCGTACTTGATGTCGGGAAGCTCCGTCACGGCGTCAGATCGTAAGGAAAAGGATCGGTGAAGCGCTCGACCCCACCGGCGGTCACGACCACGGTGTCCTCGAGCCGCACGCCCCCGATCCCCGGGAAATACAGCCCGGGCTCGATCGCGACCACATCTCCCTCGAGGAACTCGTCGGGCCGCTGACCCATCCACGGCCGCTCGTGAACCTCGAGACCGACCCCATGGCCGAGCGAGTGGAAGAACCCGTTGGTGAGAGGACCCTCGCCGGTGTGGTGCTCGAAGGTTGGGAAGCCGTTCAAATGGAAATACTCAGCGACCTTCTTGTGAGCGTCGTTCGTTCCGGGACGGATCGATTCCATCGCGATCTTGAGTGCTTTCTTGCAGTGCGCGTGAAGCTCCTTCAGCTCGTCCGAAGGCGTTCCCGGTACGAACGTACGGGTCATGTCCGTGTACGCACCGGATCGTCGATCCCTAGGAAAACAGTCGATGATGCAGGACTGGTCGGGAAGGATCGGGCCGTGACCGATCTCGTGCCCCTCGAGGCACGCGTCGCCAGAATGGACGATGATGTCCTCGGACTCGGCCCCCTGGGGCAGCAGGTCGGCTTGCATCGCCTCCCTGATGACCTCGGCGGTGAGCACCTCTCCGCTGAAACGGAGCAGCCCGTCGGAGGTGGGTTCGGCCTCCCTCAGCATCCGCGCGGCGGTCAGCATCGCGTTCTCGGTCGCTCGTTGTGCACGCTCGATGCCCTCGAGCTCCATTGGATTCTTCCGCCGCCGTCTCATGTCCCAGGCTTCGCCCTCCACGACCACGTCGACCGCGCGCTCCCTCAGATAGTCCGCGACGCTGAGCCTGAACGACGGAGGCACCAAGATCTTCGTCACCCCAAGCTTCTCGAGGACACGACGGACCAGCTCGGATCCGAGATCGGAGGTCGCGACGGACTGGTCCTTGACCAGCTCGCGGTAGCCGAACGAGTCCCAGTTAAGGAACTCGTCGACGACGTCCTCGCGCTTCTCGAAGATCGGCTGCTCGAGCACGCTCCCGACCAGGATCCGCCGCCCATCGGTCTCGATGAACAGGACGGGATCGCTGATCGGTTCGGTGATCTCGTGACGGAGCTCGTAGCTGCGGAGTGCATCGTCGTACAGAAGATAGGTGGTCATTCGCCCTCCCGTCGTGGCTGCGGAATCCTAACGGGCAAGCCACGGTCGGCGAGAGCCCGCTTCGCATCGAGTATCGAAAAAGTCCCGAAGTGAAACACCGACGCTGCCAGGGCGGCCTGCGCTCCACCCTTCTCCGGATCGACCGCGTCGGCGAGATGCTCCGGCTTCCCGGCGCCGCCCGAGGCGATGACGGGAACGTCGATCGCGTCCGTAACCGCCCTCGTCAACTCCAGGTCGTAGCCACCTGTGGTTCCGTCCCGGTCCATCGAGGTCAACAGGATCTCTCCGGCGCCGAGCTCCGCCGCCCGGGTCGCCCAGAGTACGGCGTCGAGCCCCGTCTCCTTCCGGCCCCCTTCTACGAGGACCTCCCAACCCCCTCCGGACAGATTCCTCCGGGCATCGATCGCGACCACGATGGCCTGGATGCCGAACTCGGACGCGGCCTCTTCGATCAGCTCGGGGCGGGCGACCGCCGCGGTGTTGATCGCCACCTTGTCGGCGCCGGCCCGCAAGAGCCCGGCGACGTCGTCGACCGACCGCACGCCGCCGCCGATCGTCAGCGGGATGAACACGGACTCGGCCGTCCGGCGAGCAACCTCCAGGATCAGGTCGCGCCCCTCGTGACTGGCCGTGATGTCGAGGAAGACGACCTCATCGGCACCTTGCTCGTCGTACCTGGCGGCGAGCTCGACGGGATCGCCCGCATCCCTGATGTCGACGAACCGGACGCCCTTCACCACTCGGCCCTTGTCAACGTCGAGACAGGGAATGATCCGTTTGGCGAGCGTCATCAGCCCTCGGCGAGAGGAGGCTCGTCCCGGCCGGCAACGACCTGATCGCTGGCGAACAAGGCCTCGCCGACCGTGAACTTGCCTTCGTAGAAGGCGCGGCCCACTATCGCCCCGCTGACGCGCTCGGAGTGGAGCCTCGCTACTCCCTTGAGATCCTCGATGCTGTTGATCCCTCCCGACGCGATCACCGGAAGCGTGGTCGCTTCGGCGAGCTTCCGGACGCCCTCGGTGTCTGCGCCCGACATCGTTCCGTCGCGCGTGACATCGGTGTAGATGAACATCGAGACCCCGGCGCTTTCGAACTGAGAGACCGCGTCGAGCAGAGGGATACCGGTTCCCACGGTCCACCCGTGGCTCGTCAGATGACCGCCCCGGGCGTCGAGCGACACCGCGATCCGGTCCCCGAAGCGCTTACAGACCTTCTTCATCTCCTGCTCGTCTTCCAGCGCGACCGTGCCGAGCACGGCGCGGTTGGCTCCCGCGGCAAGGACCTCGGTGACATCGTCGATCGACCGG
The DNA here is from genome assembly GCA_046715095.1 of Actinomycetota bacterium. Lineage (GTDB taxonomy): Bacteria > Actinomycetota > CADDZG01 > CADDZG01 > WHSQ01 > WHTI01. The sequence continues at coordinate 6,135 of JBKJZQ010000036.1, forward strand.
AGTCCTCCGCCCGCCTGTACCGGACACGAAGCGAGCCTCACGACCTCGAGGACGAGGTCGCGGTTGACGGGTTCTCCCGTCTTCGCTCCATCGAGGTCGACGATGTGCAGCCACCGGGCGCCCGCCTTGGCGAACCCAAGGGCGACCTTCACAGGATCGTCCGAATAGATCGTCTCGGTTCCGAACTTCCCCTGCAGCAGCCGTACGCACTTACCGCCGGAGATATCGACCGCGGGATAGACCGTGAAACTCAAGCGTTCACCCAGCCTTTCAACAATGAGATGCCGTCGTCGCCGCTCTTTTCCGGATGGAACTGGGTCGCAGTGATCGACCCGGTCGAGATGGAGGCGGCGAACCGTTCTCCGTGCTCGCACCAACCGCTGACCACGGCGTCATCGGTGGGCCGCGGCACGTACGAGTGATCGAAGTAGAAATAGGTGGAACGTTCTGTTCTGCGATCCGTCGAGACGGATCGCTTCTGAGCACTTGCAAGCCCACTCGCCTGCGGGTGCTCCGACGTAACTACGTTCCATCCTATGTGAGGGATCGGAACGTCCCCTTCAAGGCGGGTGACCTGGCCACCGAGGAGGCCGAGACCGGCGACGCCTGACTCACCGCCGAACTCGAACAGGATCTGCATGCCGAGGCAGATGCCGAGATAGGGCCGCTCCGCCTCGACCCATCCCGCCACGAGCTCGCCGAGACCGTTTCTGCCCAGCGCTGTCATGCACCGGCCGAAGATGCCCTGGCCCGGAACGCAGAGCGCGTCGGTGCGGGAGATCTCGTCGGGGTCAGCGGTCACTACGACCGTCGCCCCCGCCGCCTCGATCGCCTTGGCGACGCTCCTGAGGTTCCCCATCGAGTGATCCATCACCGCGACCTTCTTCACAGGCTGCCTTTCGTGGATGGGACCACGTTGGGGGCCTGGGGATCGATCGACACAGCCTGGCCGAGGGCAACCGCGAGGGCCTTGAAGATCGCCTCAACCGAGTGATGCGCGTTACCCGACGCGAGGAGCCGGACGTGCAGCGTCAAGCCACCGCTCCGGACGAGGGCCATCAGGAACTCCTCGGTCAGCGGCGTCTCGTACTGTCCGATCATCTCGGATGCGATGTCGGCGTCGAAGACCAGCAGGGGGCGCCCCGAGATATCGAGGGCTACCTGGGCCAGGGACTCCTCCATCGGAACCAGCGCGTCGCCGTAGCGGCGGATGCCGGATTTGGCCCCGAGGGCTTGTGTCAGCGCCTCCCCGAGGGCGATCCCAACGTCCTCCACGGTGTGGTGCGCGTCGATCTCGAGGTCGCCCGTGGCGCGAACCGCGAGGCCGAGGCGTCCATGGCGGCCCACCTGCTCGAGCATGTGATCGAAGAAGGGCACGCCGGTGGCCGCCGAGACGTCACCGCCGTCGAGATCGAGCCTCACCTCGACCGTGGTCTCGCTCGTGGTTCGCTTCACCTCACCGGTCCGCGCGCTCACGACATCTCCGTCCTTCCCCGGTCGCTCACCGCTCCGTCCTTCCCCGGTCGCTCACCGCTCCAGAACCTCATCGAGTGCCTTCAGGAACGCATCCGTCTCCTCGGGGAGGCCCGCGGTCACCCGCAGCGCCCCCGCAAGCATCGGGCTCGAAGAATAGTTGCGCACCAGAACCCCTCGATCCAGGAGACCCTTCCATATCGCGTCCGTCCGGTCCCCACCCGAGGGCGAGCGGTCACCGGTGTCGAACAGGACGAAGTTGGCCTCGCTCGGATACGGCTCGAAGCCGCGGTCCGAGAGACCCTGCATGATCCGTTCGCGCTCGCCGACGATCGCGGCGATCCGCTGAGCGCCGTCGTTTTCGTGGCGCAGAGCGGCGTTCCCCACGAGCTGGGTGAACGTGGACAGGTGATACGGGAGCCTCACCCGGTAGAGCTCTTCAACGATCGCCGGATCGGCGAGAAGGTACCCGAGTCGCACTCCCGCGAGACTCCACGCCTTCGAGAACGTGTTGACGATCACCAGGTTCGGGTGATCGTCGAGCAACTCGGACAGACTCGATCCGTCGCGCGCGAACTCGATGTAAGCCTCGTCGACGACCACGAGCGGCGCCCGTTGCAACGCCATCTCCACCGCAGCGCGCGACTCGAGGAGTCCGGTTGGGTTGTTGGGGGAACAGAACAACACGATGTCCGGGCGATGCTCATCGAGCGCCCCCTCGAGCGTTCCACCTGGGATATCCCAGGTTCGTGCTCTCGGCGCCGACGCCGTCATGGTGCCGGCGATGCGCGCGATGTTCGAGTGGAGCGAATAGGTGGGCTCGAAGGTCAGACAGGTCCGCTCCGGCCCACCGAACGCGAGGAACAGGTGCAGGAACACCTCATTGCTCCCGTTCGCGATCCAGATGCCGTCGCGAGACCATCCCGTCCGGGCCGCGAGGCCGTCGGTCAGGGAGCGCGCGTCCCGCTCCGGGTAACGGTTGAGGGCCTCGGCGCGCAACCCCTGCTCGACCTCATCCAGCATCTCTCGGGGCGGCGGGTACGGAGACTCGTTCGTGTTGAGTCGCACCTTCGCCGGGAGCTGAGGCGAGATGTAGGGGGCGAGATCCGCGAGATCGCTCCGCACGCCGAGCGCGGGCCGATCCATCAGCCGTCGTCCTCGAGGCGGAGGGCGACCGAGCGGCCGTGGGCCGGCAGGCCCTCGGCGGCCGAGAGGGCATCGATGTGAGGGGCCAGCCGCTCGAGGGCGGTGCGTTCGTACCCCGAGACGTATATGTGCCGGACGAAATCGCGCACGCTGAGTCCCGACGACCACCGCGCGGCGCCACCGCTCGGAAGGATGTGGTTCGTTCCCCCGACATAGTCGCCGACCGGCACCGGAGAGAACCTGCCCACGAAGATAGACCCCGCATTGCGGATGCGGTCGACCGCATCCCGGGCCCCCTCGAAGATGAGCTCGAGGTGCTCGGGGGCGAATGCATCGGCGGTGGCCAGGGCGTGATCGAGATCGGCGACCAGTACCGCCTGCCCGCCCTCGGTGAGCGCGCTCTCGACGTCGTCCCCCCTCGGGTGAACCATGACCTCGTGGTCGAGGGCGGCGATCACCTCATCCACCAGTTCGGGGAGCCACGTGATCAGCACGTGCGTCCCGAGAGGCCCGTGCTCTGCCTGGGCGACAAGGTCGGCGGCGATCTCCCGCGCGACCGCCCCCTCACCGGCGACGATCGCTAGCTCGGTCGGGCCGGCATCGGAGTCCACTCCCACCCATCCCGAGACCCTCCGTTTGGCAAGGGTCACGTAGATGTTGCCGGGGCCGACGATCTTGTCCACCGGGCGGATAGACGCGGTTCCGCAAGCCAGCGCTGCGATCCCCTGGGCGCCGCCGGCTCGGTAGACTTCGTCGATCCCGGCCACGGCACACGCCGCGAGGGTTACCTCGGAGACTTTTCCGCCGCGACCCGGCGGGGAGCACACGACGATCCCTTCGACCCCGGCCACCTGTGCGGGAACGGCGCCCATGATCACGCTCGAGGGATACGACGCCCGCCCGCCGGGGACGTAGATGCCCACGCGGCGCAGCGGTCTCACGACCTCCCCCACGAACTCGTCGGGACGCTCGTCGAACCATCCACTGTCGACCTGTCGCTCGCACGTGGAGCGGAGCTTCTCCGCCATGACCTCGAGCGCGTCGATCAACTCGGGCCGAACCAGCGAGCGGCTGCGCGCTATCTCACCCGGATCGACCCTCAGCTGCTCCGGCGATAGACGAGCGCCATCGAATTGGGCCGTGTAGTCGAGGACCGCCTCGTCGCCCTTCAGCCGGACGTCTTCGACGATCTGCCGGACGGTCTCCTCCGGCTGTGCCCCCCGGCCGAGTGGGCGCGGCCTCAGGATGTGGACGGGGGACTTCTGCGCGCGACCGTCGATGATCTCCAGCATCTGAAGAGGGTAAAGCCACCAGGGGTCATTCCCGGATGGTCTGGTCGTGGCCACACGACCTGCAGACGACCGATCCCATGATCATCGACAGGCGCGTGCTCTTGCAGGCCCCGCACCTCCGTAGTTGCTCGACCCAGATGGGGTCGCCTGCCTGACAGTCAGGGCAGATGAGGATCTGCTCGGACCCGACCACACCGCGAGCCCAGGGCGAGGGACCGCCCTTCCGGGGATCGGTCTGGACCGCGCCACACTTGAAGCAGGGCATAGCGCGCAGAGTAGCTTGGTCCCGTGAAAGAGATCGCAGCGGTTCTGTACCTCCTTGACGGAAAACCCCGGAACTTCTTCAACGTCTACCTGATGGGTGATGTCCTCGTGGACTCCGGCACTCGTTACGCGGCCCGCCGGATCCTCAGGGAGGTAGGGAAGGCTCCTCCGACCGCGCTCGCGCTGACCCACGGGCACGCGGATCACCAGGGCTCGGCCCACGAGGTCTGCACCACGCTCGGTATCCCGTTGCTGTGCGGCGCCGCGGACCGGGTCGCGGTCGAGTCTGGAGATATCCGGTCGCTCGTCCCCCCGCACTGGTCGTCGGCCGTCTCGTCGAAGCTGTGGGCGGGCCCTGGGCATCCCGTCGAGCGGGTCCTACGCGACGGTGATGAGATCGGCGGCTTCCGGGTGATCGACACCCCCGGGCACTCCCCCGGTCACATCTCCTTCTTCCGGGACGAGGACAGGGTGCTGATCCTGGGAGACGTCGTGTTCGGGATGAACCTCGTCACCGGGCGACCCGGGCTCCAACTCCCACCCGATCTCTTCACCCCGGATCCGGAGATGAATCGGAACTCGGCGCGCGCGGTCGCAGCACTGGAACCATCGCTCGTCTGCTTCGGTCACGGTCGCCCGGTAGGAACGGAAGAGTTCGTTTCGTTCGTCCAAAGAATCTGAGCGCCTTAGCCGGCCGCCCTCTGACCGCCGGACTCTCCCTTGGGTGGGAACAGAACGTCCGGTCCGAAGTGATGCTTGAGCTCGGCGTGGAGGCCGTTCGTCTGATCGACCCAGTACTCGCTCGCGAGCCTCACGGTGGTGGATTTCGTACGGCTGTTGAGATGCAGGAACACCTGCGACCCCCCGGGGTGACTCGAGAGGATGTCCTTGAGCTGATCGATCAGTTTCGGGGTGCACTCGTCGAGGCCGAAGTAGATCTCGAGCGGGCGGTTGTCCCCGAGCTTCGGCTCGCGGACCTCCATCGCGACCATCTTCACGGAGTCGTCGCGCGCGTCGCGGTCGATCCGTCCCTGGATCAACAGGATCGCGTCGGGCTTCAGGTACATGCCGTACTTCTCTACCGACTTCGGGAAGCAGAGCACCTCGACCTGGGCTCCGGAGAGATCCTCGAGCGTGAGGATCATCATCACGTCTCCCTTTCGGGTGACGCGCTTCTGAAGCGCCGCGACGAGCCCGCCGATCGTGCAGTTCTCGCCCTGCCGCCTGGATTCGAGCGAGCTGATCGGACCGTCGGTCATCCGGCCGAGGAGGCCCTCGACCCCCAGGAGTGGATGGTCGGACACGAACACGCCGAGCATCTCTTTCTCGTACTGGAGGAGGAGCTCTTTGGGGAACTCACCGAGCGGGACCGGCTGGTCGACGTGGCGGGCGTCGTCGTAGTCGCTCGCGTCGAGGCCGCCCCACAGCGCGAACTGGCCGGCGTCCTCCTTCTCTCTTCGCTCGAGGATCTCGGCGCGCAGCGACTCGAAAGCATCCATCAACCCCTTGCGTGAATGACCGAGGGATTCGAACGCGCCGGCCTTGATCAACGACTCAAGGGTCTTGCGGTTGAGACACACCGGATCGACCTTGCGACAGAAGTCGTGGAACGACTCGAACGCGCCTTTGGACTTGCGCGCCTCGACGATCTTCTCAACCACCCCTTCGCCGATACCTCTAACGGCCGACAGACCGAAGGCCACCTGCTCCCCGACGGGCGTGAAGTCCATGTCCGAAGTGTTGACATCGGGCAGGGTCACCTCGATCCCCATGCGACGAGCCATCGAGAGGTACTTGGGCTTGTCGTCCTTTCGGTCCTTGACCGACGTCAGAAGCGCCGCCATGTACTCGACCGGATGGTGCGCTTTCAGCCACGCGGTCTGGTAGGCGACGTACGCATAGCACGCGGAGTGCGCGCGGTTGAAGGAGTAGTCGGCGAAGGGCTGGATGAGGGTCCAGAGTCCCTTCGCTTCCTTCTCGGTCATCCCCGATCTGGCGCAGCCCTCGACGAACCGCGGTTCTTCCCTGGCCATGATCTGCCGGTTCTTCTTCCCGATCGCCTTCCGGACCATGTCGGCTTCTCCCGGGGTGTATCCGGCGATGATCTGCAGCATCTGGACGATCTGCTCCTGGTAGACGAGAACCCCATAGGTCTCTTCGGTGATCTTCTCGAGGAGCGGGTGCAGATAGCTGATCTTCGCCGCGTCGTGCTTGCGGGCGATGTACTTGGGGATCTCGGCCATCGGGCCCGGGCGATAGAGCGCGATCAACGCCATCACCTGCTCGAAACGATCCGGCTTAAGCTGCACCAAGAGGCGCCGCATCCCGTCGGATTCGAGCTGGAAGACCCCGTCTGAGTCACCCCGGCAGAGGATCTCGTAGACCCTCGGGTCGTCGAGGTCGAGGTGGTCGATGTCCGCCTCTTCGTTCTTGTTCGCCCGGATGTAGTCGAGCGTGAGCTCGATCACCGAGAGGTTCCTGAGACCCAGGAAGTCCATCTTGAGAAGGCCGAGCTCGTTGACGCCGCCCATGTCGAACTGCGTCACGATCTCGCCGTGGTCGCCGCGCCTAAGCGGAAGGTGTTCAACGAGTGGGTCCGGACCGATCACGACCGCGGCCGCGTGGATCCCTGCGGACCGCTTCAGATTCTCAACCTGCAGGGCCGTGTCGAT